>DATFVD010000061.1:0-3788 GCA_035260505.1 Terriglobales bacterium | reverse complement strand
CGCTAATCTGCTCGACCAGCATGACGCGGCGTTGAATTTCGGGAAGGGCATGTGAAGCTGCAAAGCATTCCAAAGCCGCAGCTCCGCGTCGCGCGCATCGCGGCCGCGCACCAGCAGATTCAACGCCGCGTCATGCTGGTCGAGCAGATTAGCGGCGACATGCGCGCCGATGTACCCGGTTCCACCGGTCAGGAATATCGCCACGTTGCTCCGTTCGTCCCCGTCTTCACCGCATCGCCATTTTCCGTCGTCGGCATGGTCGTTGTCATCGTCGCCGGCGGCGGCATGTGCAGAACCCGCGGCGCGCGCGCCTCGAGCGGCCGCCCTTCAATCAGCGGATACGTCCACCGCCGCAATGCCGGAATATGAATGTCGATCCAATACTCCCACCAGTCCAAACCCACCGTGTCATATCCGAAAACTTCCTTCTCTTCGGGCGTCAGAGCCTGCGACAACTTCTCCACATTATCCGCGACAAAGTCATGCTCGTTGTGCAGAATAAATGGCTCGAACAGGCCCACTAACTTCTCCACGCGCTCGAGGTTGCGCTCGGTTTTCGCGAGTGGCTTTTTCATCGCAGAGGGCAGCGGAGACATCACCCGCTGAATCGATTGGATAATCATCTTTTGCGCCGGCGCAGACATGCGGTTGTAACGTTCTTTCGAAACCGGAATCGCATCCATTCGCAACCGCAGCCAGTACTCCAAACCCTCCTGCGCGCGATAGTGCCGCCGGTGCCCCAGCGAAGTCAACTCAATCGATCGCCCCATATCACAAGGATTGGTCACCGACGTCGCCAGTTGATACATCGGATCGTGCCGCCGTTCCACCAGTGCCGCGCCAATCAGCGTCATCCCCGCGCACACCGCATCCACCGGAATAATATCCAGTCGCTTGCGTTCGTTTGAAGGCAACTGCCGGAACGCCGTCCCCAGCAGATACGACAGCGACGCCGAAGTGTTGATCCCCTCATTCCAACCGCGAAACGGCTTCGCCACCGAAGTCTCAACAATTGACGGACGTACAATCGCTATCGGAAGTCCGGCTCCATGCTTCGCTATGAGCGATTCCGCCAGGCTCTTCGTGAACGTGTACGTATTCGGCCAGCCCAACTCCTTCGCGCGTCTGGTGCCTTCTTCCGTAAGATAATTCTTCAACCAGCGAACCCGGTTTTTGCGGATCTGGTTTTCCAGTGCCTGACCGCTCAGCCCTTTCGCCGCATGCTCTTTCTCCAGCGCCTGCTTTTTCAGTTCCTCTGTGACTTCCGGCCCTTCCACCCGCTCTTCCGCCCACTCCACCAATTCATGCAGGCGATGCCACTCTTTTTCCGAGTCGAAGCTCTTTAAGTGCGCCGGGGTGTAATTCAAACGCACCCGCTCGCTGACGCGCCCGTCGCGCTGTCCGGCCACATAACAAGTCGAAAGATGCAACAGCGCGGCATGATCCGATCCGCGAATGAATTCGATCAGGTGATGCGTCGAATCCACATTCACTGCCAAAGCGTCCCGCAAATCCGGATTGAAATCCGTTAACCCCGAGCTGTTGATGATCAAATCGAGATCCTTCCGCAACCGCACGCCTGTCTCTGGATCCAGCCCCAATCCGGGCTGCGAAACATCGCCCTCCACCACCTCAATCTTTTCTGCCAGCAAGGCGCCCAGCCGGTCGCCGTATTTGTCAAACAATGGATCAAACACTGGCGATCCTTCGATCATTTTCTCAAAGCGCTTCTGCGCCGGACTCGACTTCTGGGGCCGGATCAAGAGATAGAGTTTCCCGATCTCAGGCAGATCCATCAACGTATTCGCCAGCCACACCTTGCCGATAAATCCCGTGACACCGATCAGCATCACGCGCTTTCCGTCCAGCGCTCTCCGCACTGAAAACGGCGCCGGATGCCGTGTCTTGCCGAAATATACAATCGGGCGCACCCGCGGCGCCTCTAGCCGAACCGCCGGCACAATCGCCGACGCCAGCGCCTTCGGACCGCGCAAACCAAGCGCCCGCACCCATCGTGCCGGACTCTGTTGCCCGTCCGGACCCGCTTCGCGAATCCGCGCAAACAATCCCCGCGGCCGGATCACCGGACTCAGCAGCCGCCCGGTCGCAACTCCATTGCGGAAATCAAGGCGGTTCGCAATAATCCACCGCACTCCCAGATGCCGCGCCAGCGGACGCATCACATGCTCCAATCCCTGGCTCACCAGCACCACATCCACGCCTGTCGCCTGCAACGCCTTCAGGTGCCGCACTCCTTCTTCCTTAAGCAGCGGCTTCAGCTTGTATGCGAATTCTTCCTCGCCCAACAAATCCAGCCGGTCGCGCGAAACCCCTCGCAGCACGGCGTGAACGATCCGAGTCGCGGCCACCCGGTTCGCCGCATACAAAAATGGCCGCAGCAGCGCCATCAAAAGCACCAGGCTGCGGCGCGCCGCCCGCGCGATAAATGTCTGGCTGTTCCAGGTAAAAAAAGCGATTGGCCGAACCGTGGTCAGCTCCAGCAGACTTCCCTCCACCCGCCAGTAAACGGGCGCCGAAGGCCGAGAGCGATCAGCCGGCGGGGGCATGAGTTGAGCACCGGGGATAACGTTCGGAGGAACGTTCAGAGCAACGACCGGAGCAACGACCGGAGCGACGTCCGGACCAATGCGCGTAGCCGGCGATATGCCTGCAACCGACGCACTCACATCACCCGACGTCCGGTCTTCTTCGAGATTGTTTACAGGGTCCACGAATCAATGTTTCTTTCGGCCGCGCTATGTTTCAGCACGACGTCCCGAGACAACATTACATGACAACGTTACGAGATCACTTTCTCCCGCTCACAGTGCCCCCAGGAAACAGGCCGGAATCATCCATTTTAACCTCTCCTTTGCAAAGGACGAAGGATAACCGCCAGCCCATCTCCGCGCGCCTTCTTCCGGTATCGCCTCAGAAAGCCCCTAATAAGGCCGGAGTGGACCAATCGGCCGACCTGAAAGCTGAGAGCTGACGGCTGACCCCTCTCATCGGGCCCGCGCCAGTTCCCGGATCTGGTTCAAGTACCCCACATACACCGGGATCGGAATATCCGGCGAGTCCCCATCATTCAAAAAATGGGACAGCCGAATCTCCATGGGAATCGAGCTGATGACTTCGCGGAACCGCGCCATCTTCAAATACTTCGCCCGCCAGATCTCGAGCATCAACGAACGAAACTCTTCGCTGATAAAACCCATCCTGCGCTCGCTCAAATAAACAGCGTCAAAATGCCGGGCCCCGAGCACCTTCCGAATGGGATCGCCGGGTAGAGAGAACGTATACACCAGGTGAAGCACATCCGCCAGATCGCCCCACAGCACTTTTTCTTCGAACGCGCTGAAGCGGAACGAGGCCGTACCGCGCTGCTGAACCGCCCGCGCATGGTCGCTCGAGCCTAGCGCGTGACGCCTCAGTTCGTCGCGAAACCATTGCAGTCGCTCCCTGGCCAGGTTGTGCCGTAGAAATTCCACCGCATAGGCGTTCGCCAAGTAGATCTTGGGATCACCATCCAGGCGCGCCAGCCACAGGCCCCAGTCCCTCTGTTCCAGTATGCCCAGTAACTCCGTCAGTTCCGCCACAGTAACGTCGGGGTGAAACTTCACAGCCTGCCAGAAATGTTCTGTCGAGTCGTAGGTCGCGCCATACAGTTGGATACCTTCTTCAATCGGATACCAGTTCGAGAGCACGCGCCCTGGGATCGAAGGCGAAGCGCTCCAGCAGTTCAACGAATGCTTCCACTTTTCCTGCACTGCCAAGATTGCCTCGCC
>DATFVD010000060.1:0-7893 GCA_035260505.1 Terriglobales bacterium | reverse complement strand
CAGGTGAGGAGCAATCTGTTTCAGCACAGTGACAGTAGCTGGCTGGTTGTTGATGAAGACACGCCCCTTGCCGCCAGAAGCAATCTCGCGCCGCAGAATCAGCGAGCCATTCTCACCGTCCAGGCCATTCGTCTCAAGGATGCCTTCGATCGAACGCGCAGCCGCTCCTTCATTCTCAAACACGGCCGCGACCACAGCCCGTTCCGCGCCACTGCGGATCACATCCGACGACGCTTTTTCTCCCAACAGCAACCCCAGCGCGTCAATCAGAATGGACTTTCCCGCCCCAGTTTCCCCGGTCAGAAGATTCAGACCAGCCGCGAATTCGATCACGACATTGTCGATCACCGCGTAATTTTCAAGTCGAAGTTCGGCCAGCACAAGGATCCTGCGATCTTTAAGGTGTGGCGCGGACTCCCTCGTCCGCAGCCTTTGAACTTTATCTAAAACGACGGCAATTTACGCGCAGCATAGCACAGACCATCTCGCCGAACGCATGAAACTAGGCCCCGCCGCTCAGTTTAGAAACTCTTCATTGACCGATGCGATACCCTCCCCAAGCAGCCCGCCACCCTGGTCTATAATCTTAAAGAGGGCTCCCCCGAAACCGATGCATTTTCCTTCCGTCCTCCTCTCGTTTGTCGGCGGCGAAATCGTTGATCTCGTCCTTCAGACCGGTCCGGTCGCCAAGTCCGTGCTTCTCCTGCTCATCGCCTTCAGCGTCCTCTCCTGGGCCGTGATTCTTTCCAAGTGGCGGCTCATCAGCCGTGCACGCACTCAAAGTGGACGCTTCGTCCGCGCCTTCCGTAAGGCGCAGCGCATGCAGGACATAGCCTCCGTTGCCGAGCAATTCCGTCCCAGCCCGCTGGTGGGAGTGTTTGAAGGCGCGGTGATAGAGTTCAAACGCCAGATGGGGACCACGGGCAATGTCCACAACCCGGTAGCCATTCAGCGCGCCATGCAGATCTCGTCTTCCGAGGAGATTACCCGTCTCGAACGCAACGTCCCGTGGCTGGCGATCACGGGCGCGGTTACGCCGTTTATTGGACTGTTCGGAACCGTCTGGGGAATCATCGACGCATTTCACGGACTGGGCACGGCAGGTGCGGCCACTCTGCGCGCAGTTGCTCCGGGAATTTCTGAAGCTCTGGTAACCACCGCTGCCGGCTTGGCTGCGGCCATCCCGGCCGTGATCGCCTACAACCTGATCATTGGCTCTATTCGTGAGTTGGCTTCGCGCAACGACGACTTCACGCTTGAGATGCTCAATCTGGTGGAACGGCAACAGGCGGCTCCGGTCGCCGAGGTGCGGCGCTGATGGCCTTCACCTCCAGCAATGGACGCACCCAGACCGCGCTTGCCGATATCAACGTCACGCCTCTGGTGGATGTCGTGCTCGTCCTGCTCATCATTTTCATGGTCACCGCGCCAGTGCTACAGTCCGGAATCGAAGTCAACGTACCTCACACGCGCACCGTCAAAGAGGTGACCGAAGAGCGCCTCGTGATCAGCATCGACAAATCGCAGAAAGTTTTTCTCGGCAACGATCCCATCAACATCAATCAGATTGGAGCGCGCCTGAAGCAGAAGGTTCGCGATCCGCAACATCAGTCGATTTATTTACGCTCCGATGAAGATGTTCCGTTTGGCGCGTTCGCCACTGTGATGGACGCCATCAAACAGTCGGGCATCAGCAACGTTAGCATCGTTACCCAGCCGATGGATGCCCAGGGCGGTCGTCACTGATACTGACATCGATATGTACGACATTGACATTTACTCCGAACACAGCCAGTTGCGCCGTCCTTTGGCGTGGTCACTCGGCTTGCATCTGGCATTCGCGGGGTTCGTCGTGTTCTACGCGGTGTTTATCAGCGGCATACGGGGCACAGGCTGGGGCAGCGGCGGAGGCGGCGAAGCCATGGGAGCGACGCTGGTGAGCGCCGTTCCATTACCTGCTAATCCCGAGCAGACAACTAATGTGCTGGCAACGGAATCCAAAGGTCTCGCCAAATCGCAGCCCACCGTTCAGGAGAAGGAGCCGGAGGCAATTCCGATTCCCGACAAGAACGCGAAGATAAAAATAAAGCCTGCGCCGATCCAGACCGCGACGAAGCGCAAGGCGGCGCCAGAACCACCCGAGTCGAATCAGATTCCGTATGGAGAGGGTGGTCCGGTCAGCGGGCCCTACACGATGAGCGCGGGTGGCGCCAAGGGCGGATTTGGTTTCACGGGAAGCGGGGGCGATTTCGGCAGCCGCTATGCCTGGTACGTGCAGGCCGTGCAGCGCAAAGTCAGCGAAAGCTGGCTGAAGTATGAAGTCGACCCTGGGATCAGAGAGGCGAGTCGGGTCTATCTGACGTTTGACATCTCGCGCGACGGACACCCGTCAAATATTCAAATCGAGCAGCCCAGCAATGTGCCTTCGCTCAACCAGTCCGCTTCCCGGGCACTCCAGCGCATTGATACTTTCGGCCCGTTGCCGCAGGATTATTCAGGAAGCAAAGTGTCGGTAGAGTTTTGGTTCGATTACAAGAGGTAGAAGTTGGTCGTTAGTCGATGGTCGTTTGTCGTTGGCAAAAACCCAGCGAACGACTGACGACCATCGGCTAACGACCAACAGGGAGTGCAAATTGAGTAACTCGGTCCATGACGTCCGTCATCATGCTTTGATCACCGTTGGCTTGTTGTTCCTGCTGGCAGCGACCAGCACTGCGCAGGACTGGATTCGCACCGGCACCGGACTCGGCGTCGAAAAAGTGCGCCTTGCTGCATCCGACTTCAAGCCCTCGAACAGCGATGCCAAGAACGCCGAGCTGCTAAAAACCTTCAACGACGTGCTCTGGAACGACCTCGACAACGCTGGAATCTTCGATCTGGTGTCGAAGAGTTTTTATCCGTTGCAGGAGCCGGGGCAGCCCTCCGAGGTCAACTTCCCCGCTTGGAGTTCCCCGCCGCCCAATACTTCCATGCTCGCTTTCGGCAACCTGGGCGCTGCCGCCGGCAAGGTCACGGTGCAGGGATGGCTCTACGACGTCAAGAACCAGGCGTCGCCCCAAGTGCTCGGCAAGCAGTACACCGACAACGCAACCAGCGATGCGGTGCGCGTGATCGCACACCGGTTTGCCGACGAAATCATCTTTCGCCTGGGCGGAGGCGTAGCGGGAATCGCCGAAAGCAAGATTTACTTCGTCAGCGAGCGCACCGGCCACAAGGAAATCTGGGTGATGGACTATGATGGCGCCAACCAGCAGCCGATCACGCACCTCGATAGCATTTCCCTGTCGCCACGCATCTCGCCCGATGGCTCGCGGCTGGCGTTCAGTTCGGTGACAAAGACCAGTTGGGAAATTATGATGTACTCATTCGACCTCAACCGCATGGTCGGCTTCGCGCGATTTGGAGGTATGAATCTTTCGCCGTCATGGTCGCCCGACGGCAAGATCGCGTTCTCGTCCTCGCGAAGCGGCTACCCCAATATTTTTGTCGTGGATGGATCCGGAGGAAACTCTCGCCGCCTCACGAACGACAAGGGGCCGGATGTTTCGCCAACGTGGAATCGCAAGACCGGAAGCCAGATCGCCTTCGTCAGCGGACGCACCGGTCTTCCACAGATCTATACCATGGAATCGGACGGCACCAACGTGCAGCGCGTCACCGATCAAGGTTATGCCGTTTCTCCCAACTGGTCGCCAAATGGACAATTTCTAACGTTCTCCTGGATGCGCAAGTACGGGCCAGGAGAGCCGGGATCGAACGATATTTATTTGATGGACATCGCCAGCAAGCAGTGGGTGCAACTTACCCACGATGCCGGACGCAATGACTTCCCCTGCTGGTCTCCGGATGGGCGGCACATTATTTTTCAGTCTCATCGTTCCGGCAGCGACCAGATATGGACCATGCTGGCAGACGGCACAAATGTGAAGCAGTTGACTTTCAAGGGCGGGAACACGCAGCCGAATTGGAGTTGGAAATGACTGGCTTGACACGTTCATGTAGAGGCGCTGAGGGCGGAGGAGTTTAAGAAGGGTTGTTAGCGAAGACGGCTTTGCGGTTGGCCGAAAGTGCGCCCTGCCGTGAATCTGCAAAATTGCAAGCCACAACGCGGGCGCACAACGAATTGGAGGAATCAGGTGAAGGATGAAACGACGATGAAACTGACGAGATGGAGCACCCTCGTATTCGCAGTCGGCACGATCATGTTCCTGAGCGCATGCGCGAGACACAAGCTCCCTCCACCGCCACCCCCGGCGCCACCCGCAATGACGGCTCCCACAGCCTCACTGTCGGCGAATCCGAATACACTCGACCCCGGTCAACCGACCACGCTGACCTGGCAGACCACAAATGCGACCGACGTCAGCATCGACGGAATTGGCGCGGTGGAAACCAGCGGCACGCGTCAGGTTACTCCCGTCGAGTCAACCACCTACCATCTCATCGCTAAGGGATCCGGCGGAACCCAGGAAGCCACCGCTCGCGTAACCGTTAACTCCGCAGCCGCTCCGCCCACGACCTCCAACGCTACGGAAGAGGAGCTATTCTCCCGAAACGTAAAGGACATCTACTTCGATTACGACAAATACGATGTACGCGCGGATCAGCAAAGCTCGTTGCAGGGCGATGCGCAATTCCTGCAGCAGCATGCCAACATTCACATCACGATTGAGGGACACTGCGACGAGCGCGGCTCGACCGAATATAACCTGGCTCTCGGCACCAACCGCTCGGACACGGTGAAGAATGGGCTCATCCAGGCTGGAGTGAGTGGCGATCGCATCAAGACCATCAGCTATGGCAAAGAGAAACCGTTTTGCACCGAGTCCAACGAAAATTGCTATCAGCAAAATCGCCGCGGACACCTCGTATACGAAAAATAGGAAGAGTAAGTGGAGAGACGGGCGTCTCGCCCGTCCGCATCTGAGCCGGGCGGGGACGCCCGGCCCTCCGCCACTCAGTGGTTTTTTGACATCCAATAGGTTAACTATGAGATTAAATCGGAAATTGAATCGCGTTCTGTTTGTACTCGCGCTATACACCATCTGCATCGCTCCCGCTTACGGCGCCAACAAGGACATCGTCGAACTGCAAACCCAGGTCACCCAGTTGCAGCAGCAGATGACCCAAATGAAGCAATCCTTTGACGAGCGTATGGGCGTCATGAGGAATCTGCTGGAGAAGAACACCGACGCGGCCAACAAGGTGAGCGCCGCGGTTGGCGAATTGCAAACTTCCATCAACAAACAGCAACAGGATCGCTCCGGCCAAGGCGACCAGCTCTCCGGGCAGATACAGGCGCTGAACGACACCATGGACGAGCTGAAGGTACGCCTGACCAAGCTGAGCAGACAATTGGAAGATATGCAGACAGCGCAGCAGTCCATGGCAGCCCAGCAATCTCAAGCCCAGCAGCAGGCCCAGGCAATAGCGCAGGCGCCCGCGCCCGACGTGCTCTACAACAACGCCCTGCGCGACTACAACGGCGCGAAAAACGACCTCGCAATCCAGGAATTTAACGACTATATCAAGTTCTACCCGAACACCGATCTGGCCGGGAACGCCTATTTCTATCTAGCTGAAATTCAGTTCAAGGCCGGCGATTTCCAGAAAGCGATCGCGAATTACGATCTGGTTCTGCAGAATTTTCCCAGCGGAAACAAGGCTGCCGTCGCGCAACTCAAGAAGGGATACGCCCTGCTCGAACTGGGAAAAGAAGACGAAGGCACCCAGGAATTGAAACACGTGATCCAGCGCTATCCACGCTCAAACGAAGCCGTACAGGCCCGTGAAAGATTGCGGAAAGCAGCACCGGCGCCAAAAAGCCGCTAGCGGTATTGCCTGTGGAGAGCCGGGCGTCCCCGCCCGGCCGCCCAACTGAACGCGGGAAGACGCGGACGCTCTCCTATCCTACGGCCGTCGCTCGTTCGGAACCACTACTCCGCCTTCAATCTTCGGGATACCGAAGTGCCCCCCAAGATGCGAAAGGTCGAGCGGACTGATGGACCCGGAAACCACGATGAAGTTGACCTCATTCGCCCGGGCCAGAAGAATTGCGACGTCGCTGACCGCATTATTCTCCCAGCGAATCCAGAGGTCGCTCACACCTGGGCCCCCGTCTCTTTCACGGTTGTTCATCAGTTGCTTCCAGCCCGCCGCGTGATACTCCTCTTTCACGGAGTTCAGCGCCTGCGGGTCGTACGTCCACTCTTCCGGAAAATGGTAGCGGTGGACCGAGACCCCGCTCACGCCTGCAATCACCCGGCGGAGGTCTTCGTTCTCCGGATCGAGCTTGGACGCAAATACCAGCATGGAATGATCGAGCGTGAACTCGGTCTTCGAGGACGCGCCCTGCCGCAAAGCCTCAATCCCCCGCGGAATCCAGTCGTGCTGCTGCGCCTGCGTGAATTTAGCTGCGGAAATGGCAATCAGGACCACAAAAACAATACGGGAAAGTCTCATAGGGCGCCTCTGTCGTTAGGTGAACGTTAGACGAGGTCCTGGCCACACGTAAGCAGAACCCCTGGGTAAATAAGAACCCGGCGCGTCAAAATTAGTTGCACGAATCCCATGATCCGGAGACATCCTCAAACAGGGTCGGCAGCCGTCGCCTTCTCCGCTGCCACGCCGCTCGGCCGCAGCGTGACCCAATCGGTCTGCACGCGGTCCCATCCCTGAATCAGGAACCCGTACGACTCGAAGAGAGCACGGATGCGCGGCCGCTGCCAACCTGCAATTTCCTCCAGGATCGGCACCAGCGTCGCCAGCGCGTTGTCGCTCAGCACCGTGCGCTTTGCAATCTGCGCCACCAGTTTTGCCTCCGACACGGCAATCGTGAAGCCGTCGCGCCGGTTCACTTGCAGCATGACGTGAATGTCGGAACTGCCGTCGCCGACGTAGACCACATGGTCGGCCGGAATGCCGAGCTGTTCTTCGAGTTGATCCAGTCGCGTGACCTTTCCATAGCCGGCCGTAGCCCGTACCAGGCTTTCGATCTCGCCTGACGCCTTGTAGTGGAACTCAGTGCCAAAGATGTGGTCCTCCGGCACGATGCCCGCGAGCGCCGATTGGATCACCTCTAGCGGCGCCGCCGAGAGCACGTAAAAATCGAAATGAAATCCGTCGATCCGCCGGTCAAGGATTTCGTAGATCTGCTTGATATTGGCCTTGAGGCGAATACGTTTCCCCACCTCGACCAGGTCCTCGCGCCGGACGCGCGAACGGAACTCCGGATCATGCAAGAGAAGATAAGCCAGTTCGGCGCCTTGCTGAACCAGGTTCAGCTTTGCCATGCCCTTGATTTTGCGCTCGAATTCCTCAACAGAAATGCCCAGCAACTCGCTCAGTACGTAACCCGTATCGTTGAAGGTCAACGTCTGATCGAAGTCGCTGGCAAATAGATAGTGTTTCCTATGTTTAGAAGCCATGTTGTAGTTTAGATTCAAGACCACGTTAATCGACTATTAAATTTACCTATCGTAACCATTACAACAACATGCGCACGTGGGGGGACTCGCGGGGGTACGTCAGAGTGCCTACAAAACCATCAGTACTCCGCAAACTACCAATCTCACCAAGAAGACCTTTCCTCTCAAGACTTTCCTTCGTGTACCTTCGTGCCCTTCGTGGTTAAAGGTTTGGCAGATTGACCACTACGCGACAGGCAAGGCGTTGCCTCAGCCGAGCTTTCGGCGTAGCCTGAACCCTGTACTCATGCTTGTCGACGCGCGCCCGGAAAGGCTTGGGAATGCTGAAAAGTACCAGCGATCATCTTCTTAACGATGCCGACCGAGGCAAAGGTTCCAAGGAGCCGGACGAACGTAGCCAATCCGGTAACAACTCCATGACCGACCAGCTTGGCCACCGCAACCCCGATCCCATGCAGGACGGTGC
>DATFVD010000059.1:0-5958 GCA_035260505.1 Terriglobales bacterium | reverse complement strand
AGGAATGGGGATCGCGGCCTTTCTGCATGGTGCGGGTTTCACCGGCTCGGGCGAGCGATATCTGGCTTCGGTAGTTGGGGTCGAGGGCTGTGCTGACGGCACGGTGCGCATCCTGGTTTCGAGCACCGAGTTCGGCCAGGGGACCAACACCGTGCTCTGCCAAATTGCGGCGGAAGCCCTGGACTTGCCTTATGACTATGTTGCGATTGCACAGGCGGACACGAATCAAGTTCCAAACAGCGGGCCGACGGTTGCTTCCCGCACCGCCATGGTCGTTGGAACTCTGGTGCGGTCGGCCGCGATTGGAATCAGGCAAACATTGACCGGGGCCGGATCGTTAACCGATTCGTATTCGCCCGAAGAATTTCGCGCGGCGTGCCGGCTCCATATTGCCAAGCGTGGGGAGCTACGCTCGTACGCGCGCTACGAAGCTCCAGAAGGCGTTTTCTGGGATGACGAGAAATATCGCGGCGAAGCCTACGCAACTTTCGCCTGGGCAATTTATGTAGCGGAAGTTGCAGTGGACCTCTCGACCTACAGCGCGAGAGTGGAAGACTTCGTAGCCCTGCAGGAAGTCGGCAAAGTTCTTCACCCCATTCTGGCAAAGGGTCAGATCGCCGGCGGCGTTGCCCAGGGCATTGGCTTTGCCTTGTATGAAAAGGTTGTCTGGCAAAATGGACGCATGCAGAACGGACAGATGACAAATTACATCATGCCCACTTCCGCGGACTTGCCGCAGATTCGCGTATTCTTCGAAGAAATGGGGAATCTCCACGGAGCGTATGGCGCCAAGGGAATCGGCGAACTTCCAATGGATGGCCCAGCTCCGGCCATTGTCAACGCAATCGAAGACGCACTCGGTACTCGCTTCGACACCGTTCCGCTACTGCCGGAAGATATCTTCGAAGCAGTCTGTGCTGATGGCATGGCTGATAGAACGATTGATGGAAAAAGATGACCAACACCTCCGAGAATCGCGTCAAATGCGAGCTTGCTCTCACGGTAAACGGAAAGACGGAAACCGTTCGAGTTTATCCCATGGAGAGACTCTTGGATGTCCTGCGCCAGGAACTTGGGTTGACGGGTACCAAGGAAGGTTGCGGAGAAGGCGAATGCGGTTCTTGCGCCGTCCTGATGAGCGGCAAGTTGATCAATAGCTGTCTTGTTCCGGTTTTGCAGGCGGCGGGCGCAAATCTCACGACCATCGAAGGTCTTGCCCAAGGTCCGCAATTAAGCGCGCTGCAGGCGGCATTCTTGGAATGCGGTGGCGCGCAGTGCGGCATCTGCACTCCCGGAATGATTCTGGCTAGCTGTCATCTGCTGGACAAGAAGCCCAAGCCTACCCTGGACGACATTCGCGAAGGACTGTCAGGCAATCTCTGCCGCTGCACTGGTTACATGCAGATTTTCGATGCGGTGATGGAAGCGGCGCGCAGGAGTCCTGCATGAGGTCGGATCCTGCGGATTTTGAATTGATTGCCCCCGGCACACTGCAGGCAGTCGTCGCGCTTCTGGCGGACAAGCCCGGGCAATGGCTCCCCATCGCCGGCGGCACCGACGTGATGGTGCAATACGCGGCCGGGAAACTTCCGGCGCGAAAGCTCATCAGCATTTGGAATTTACCCGAACTGCAAGGCGTCGAGACTTTGCCGGACGAAATCAGAATTGGGGCCGGATGCACTTACACAGAACTGCGTGAGCACAACGTTATCGCCGAGGAGTTTCCGTTGCTGGCGAGTGCGGCTCGCTGGACCGGCGGAATCGCGAACCAGAATCGGGGTACTTTGGGGGGAAATATCGTGAACGCATCGCCCGCTGCGGATTCGCTGCCGGCATTGCTGGCCTACGAGGCTGAATTGATCGTCGTGTCGGCTCGAGGCGAACGCCAGATACCCTACCTCGGCTTCCACACGGGTTACAAGAAGATGAACCTGGCGCCCGATGAGTTGATTCGAGCCATCTGTCTGGGGAGAAGGTTTTCGAACTATCTTCATTATGCACGAAAAGTGGGAGCTCGCGAGGCTCAGGCTATCGCCAAAGTGTGCATTGCCGCGCTGGGCCACCTTCGCGACGGCGTGATCGAAGATGTTCGCATAGCTTTGGGCAGTGTGGCGCCGGTGCCACTTCGTTTGCCCGAGGTGGAGCAGATGTTGAAAGGAAAGACAGTCGGGCCGGAGTTGCTGCACTCGGCGAGAGAGACCGCCGCTGCTGCGATTGAGCCTATTGATGATATTCGATCCACGGCGAAATACCGTGCGGCGGTAGCTGGCAATCTGGTAGCAGAATTCGTTGAACACCTTGGGGCAATTGCGCGACAGCGCGAGCCCGGCACGAGTAATACGCTGGCGCGCTGGAATTTTCTTCCCGCTACGGCAGCTGCGAATGAGATACTGCCGTGCTGTGGCTCGCGAGCGTGGGCAGATGGAATCGTGGCACGAAGACCGTTGCCGGACGAAGAATCTCTTCTGGCTGCGTCGGACGAAATTTGGCGCAGTTTACCTGAATCGGACTGGCTGGAGGCATTTCGCAGCCATCCGAGAATTGGGGAATCACGCATTGACGAATCACGCGTGGGTGAATCGCGGGCACCGAAACTGGCGGCGCTTCAGTCCGCTACGTGGTCCGAGCAAGAGCAACAAGGAGTCGCGGATGCCCGCGATTCTGCAAAGATTGCGCTGGCAGAAGGAAATCGTGAATACGAGCGCCGCTTCAACCGAATTTTCATCGTATGCGCGACCGGCAAATCACCGGAAGCGATTCTGAAAACTTTGCGGCGACGGTTGGAAAATGACGATCATACCGAACTGCAGGAAGCCGCGGAGGAGCAGCGGCAGATCACGCAGATTCGCCTGAGAAAGTGGCTTCAAGGATGATGCGCATTTCGACGCATGTTCTAGATATCGCGCAAGGGCAACCAGCAAAGGATGTTCCGGTGCGATTGGAACGGCAGGAGGCCGCCGGCGGTTGGCGACTTCTGGCATCGTCCTACACCGATCAAGATGGCCGGTGTCCTCAGCTGCTACCCGAGAACGAAACGCTAACACCCGGGGTTTATCGTCTTGGTTTCGACACCGAGACCTATTTCAGTGCGCGCAAAGTGGGCGGCATGTATCCGCTGGTTGAGATTGCATTTCATGTTCGAAACGGGGAAGAGCATTTTCATATCCCCTTGCTGCTGAGCCCAAATGGCTACACGACGTATCGCGGAACCTAAGATGATCGCAGTCGCCGAAAATAAATACGGGAAGTCGCGGGTCCGCCTGCTCCAGGTGAAGCGCAAGGCGGGCTGGCATGATCTTCGCGAGTGGACGGTGGAGATATTGCTGCAGGGAGACTTTAATTCGTGCTTTGCGGAAGCGGACAACAGCAAGATTCTTCCGACGGACACGATGAAGAATATGGTTTATTCCCTGGCGCGAAAGTCGGCCGCCGAAAGTATGGAGGAGTTCGCCAAAGAATTGATTGAATTTCTTCTCGGCCGCAATCCCCAGGTATCAGCGGCGGAAGTATCCATCGCTGAGAAAGCCTGGGAGCATCTTCAAAGCGGTGGGAAGCCCCAGCCAACGACATTCGTGCAGGCCAGCGGGGAAACTCAGACTACGAAGGTGACGCGCACTCGGCCGGGCGAGTTTTCCGTCAAATCGGGATTTGAAAATCTGGTCGTCATGAAGACGTCCAGATCCGCGTTCGAAGGCTACATTCAGGATTCACTGACGACGTTGCCGCCAGCAAAAGAGCGGCTGCTTGGGACCGCGATTCGCGCCGATTGGAACTATGCGCGGACCGATGTCGAGTACCGTCCTTTGCGCGCGGGAGTCCGCGAAATTCTGTTGGCTGAGTTTGACGGACACGACAGCAAGTCTGTGCAGCACACGCTGTATGCCATGGGAAAGGCTGTGTTGGAAAGAGTCGCCGAAGTTGAGGACATCGAACTGGCCATGCCGAACAAGCATTGCCTGCTGGTGGACCTTTCGCGCTTCGGACAGGACAATCCGAACGAAATTTTTGTGCCGGTCGACGAGCCGCATGGCAACATCCAGGCGCGCCTTCGTCGCCAGGGGTAAGACCGCTTGTCCGGCAGAATCGTGTTCGACGGAAAGGCGTGCGACGTCGAAAGCTTAGCCATGGAGGTCATGGCGCGTTGTCAGACTCTCGCCCGCTTCAGCGAAGATGCCGGCAGCATCCGCCGCACATTTCTATCCCCGCCCATGCACGATTGCCACCGGGAAATTACGTCATGGGTTGCTCCGCTACGTGCCAACTCCAGAGTGGATGCCGCGGGCAATCTTCGCATCGTGCATCCCGCAGCGACACCTGATGCGCCGCGGTTGCTCATTGGCTCGCACCTGGATACTGTTCCCAACGCTGGAGCGTACGATGGCATTCTCGGAGTGGTTCTTGCCATTACGCTCCTCAGCGCCGTCCGCGACCGTGACCTTCCGTTTGCCATCGAGGTCATTGGCTTCTCAGAAGAGGAAGGCGTTCGCTTTGACACGCCGTTTATCGGCAGCCGAGCGCTCGTGGGCAAACTGGATGACGAGATTCTCAACCGCCAGGATGCGCAAGGGATTTCGATCCGCGAGGCCATTGAAAAGTTTGGTTTGAATCCAGCAGAAATTGCGCAGGCGGCTATGCGCGAAGACGTCCTCGGTTATATCGAGTTCCACATTGAGCAAGGGCCAATGCTGGAGAGTGCCGGCCTGCCCCTGGGAGCCGTCGAAGCGATTGCCGGTCAAAGTCGGCTGGAGTTTACATTTGTGGGCCGCGCCAATCATGCCGGAACGACGCCGATGAATCTCCGCCATGATGCCGTCGCCGCCGCTGCCGAGTGGATCACCACAGTCGAGCGTCACGCGCAAAACACTTCCGGATTGGTAGCGACGGTGGGCGCGATACAAGCCAAACCCGGCGCGACCAACGTCATTGCCGCAGAAGCGCGATTGAGTCTTGACGTGCGGCACCGGAGCGACGAAGCCCGAAACGCTGCCGTGGACCGTTTTGTTCGTCAGGCCGAAGACATTGCCACCCGTCGTGGGTTAAGAGCGAGGTCCAATGTGCTGTTGGACCAGTCGGCGGTACCGATGGATCCTTTTTTAGTAACACAGGTAGAACAAGCCATTGGCCATGCGGGATGTGAGCCATACCGCATGGTGAGTGGTGCGGGTCACGACGCCATGATATTGGCTGCAAAAGTCCCCGCGGCTATGATTTTTCTGCGCACGCCCGGCGGCATCAGCCACGATCCGGCAGAATCGGTCGAAGTGGGCGACGTCGCCAAGGCAATCGAGTGCGGATTGCACCTTCTCGAGCAGTTGGCATCCTCATCTGAGTTTCAGAGAAAGATAAAACATGCATAATCTCGGCAATACACGAAGCTCACAGCAGCCGAATCATCTTCTGCTGACATCCGATACATTCGTCCGCACTACTTTGCCGGGTATGAAGGGTTGCGCGGCGATTGTGCACGTAGGCCCGGCCCTGGGCGCGCGCTTTACGCAGTACACAGCGGAATTTGAACCTGGCGGCGAACTGGGCGGGACGATCGCGCAGCGCTTCGTCTATGTTATGGAAGGCGCTATCAAACTGGATGTGCGCAACCCGCAAAGCGAACTCAGTGCTCGGGGTTATGCCTACCTGCCGGCAGGTTTGGAGCACCGAATCACCGCAGCGCAAAAGAGCCGCGTGGCTGTAATTGAGAAGACATATGAGACCTTGGAGGCCATCCAACCACCAAATTTAACTGTGTCGCACGAAGACCGCGTCACGTCGCATCCGCTCGGAGATGATCCCGGCTTGCAGGTCAAGTGTCTTTTACCCGACGAGATGAGCTTCGATTTTGCGGTCAATACCATGGTCTTCCAACCTGGCGCCGGGCTCAGCATGGTGGAAATGCATGTGATGGAGCACGGCCTCATCATGCTGGAAGGAGGAGGAATCTACCGGCTAGGAGATTCGTGG
>DATFVD010000058.1:0-3458 GCA_035260505.1 Terriglobales bacterium | reverse complement strand
GCTCAAGTCACAGGCCTTCGCTTCCCACACTCAGATCAACGCCGCAGCCACGTTCCGGTGCGTTCTCGAGCACCAGCACAGCGGAGCCACCGAACCGGCCGCAGTGTGCCATAGTTGCTACGGCGAGGCCCGCCAGCAGGCCGACCGATTGGAAGCTGCTCTTCACATGGACGCAAAAGAAGCGGCAAAGATTGTCTATGAAGCAGTCTGGGCCGATACGTCAGATCCCAACGTTACCTACCTGAACGCCGCCACTGCATTGCTGTCGGAGCTGCGGAACCGCGCCGGGATCGGGCTGCTGCTGGGCGCCAATCAGCCGCACGCGCACTAGGCCTATTGACGACGGCTGTGCTCCGTTCCAGAAACTGTTTGAAAATGGGGCTACGCCCCACAAGCGTTAGCTTAAGGTGTTTGCGCTTGAGAACGATGCCAAAGTTTGTCGCCAATATCTTTTGGAACGTCCCTGCGATTGCAGCTATTGTTTTGGGTCGGACGCTTTCGCCTCTGCCGGTTTGGCGTTCGGTTTCGCCTCTTCGTTCAGGATGCGCAGTTTTTGCTCGGAGCCATCGGACAACTGTATATGAGCTGATCCCTTCTCAACCCGGAAATGAATCACATCGCCGATTTGCAGTGGTTTATCCCCTCCGCATTCCTTTCCCGTGCTGCCAAGGAACATCGGCGTCTTGCCACAATCCATCTCGTAGATTCTTGTGTCCGTTTCGATCTTGTACGTGTGGCTGTACACCGAATAGCCGCCCCCGCCCATATTATTGCCCGTCGTGGGGTGTGTTTTCGTATGTTCATTCTGCCCGATTCCGATGACCTTACCCGATTCTGGGTATGTCTTGTCTTCTTTTGCGGCCGCAACTGCGGAGAAAACAACAAGACCAAAAATGAATAGAGCAAGCAGATCAAGCGATGGTTGGCAGCGTGCTTTGCTATGAGGCATTGGAAAACGCTCCTGAACGGCAAGGTCACTCGATTTTCAAGCGAGTGCATCGCTTACGGCGATACAGATATGGCGCTAAGAACGAAACATAGTACATCTGCGCTAGACAATCCACAATGCGGGAACTGGAGGCGCGGGTGAGAATCAAACTCACGATGGAGGTTTTGCGAACCTCGGCGAGCCCTGTTCCGGGTCGATGAGTGAAATCGGGATATTACGACAACAACCAAACCGTTTACTGGATTGTCTGTTGACCCGCCCGTGGGATCAAAATACAGTTCTGGACTATGGCAGACCCAACCATCACTTCCCCGAAGAGATCGCCCTTTACTCTCGGTTGGATCGCTCTGGTTGTACTCTCGGTAATAATTTCCCATTTTGTGGCGAATTACGAACAGTTCCTGCCCTACCATTGGCGGACATACACCGCACCGGATGGCTCATTCTCCGTCCAGTTCCCTGACAAACCTAGTGTCGTGCCAACCCAAGTTCCTTTTGGGAGTGGCGGCACGACGACGATTGATTTCATAACGGCTAACCCTACAACCCACACTGCCTATTCATGTTTCTACTTCGACCAGGAAAGTATCGTCGGGAAGTCGCCAAATGAAGTGCTGGGAGCCGCACGCGACGGAAGTCTTCGCAAAGTTCAAGGCACATTGCTCACGGAAAAGCGAATCGAGGTTGAAGGCTATCCTGCGCTCGATACGCAAGCAAGTGCGCGTGGGAACAGCCTGTTCGACTCACGCATTATCGTTGCGGGAAAGCGCATTTACATGATTACTGCCATCGCGACTGCAAAGGAAGACAGGGAAGCCAAGACCGTAAAGCGTGTAATGGATTCGTTCAAGATCTTGCGGAAGCAATGACAAGATTGATGGTTGTGGCTGCGTACCTATATATCTCGATAACTCTTGAAATCAGGCGATCACACTCATTGAGAAATGGATGCCGAGCAGACCGGGAATTGTTCGGTCCAGAAGTCGGCTTATGGGAAATTGGACGTCCATTGCGGAGCTAGCGGATCTTGCGACGAAAGCCGGTTGTCGGCCCCACCCGCGCGGCGGTTTGCAACTTTCCCGCCCCTCCTACATCTTATTTGTGGAGACACCACATGACTGAAAAACTCAGTGAGAATGACAAAATCACCAAGACCGAAGCCGAGTGGAAGCAGCAGCTCACCCCAGAGCAATATCAGGTGGCCCGCGGCAACGGCACCGAGCGCGCTTTCACCGGCCAGTACTGGAACAAACACGACGATGGGACGTACCACTGCGTCTGCTGTGGCGCATTGCTTTTTGGCTCGGAAACAAAATTTGATTCGGGAACCGGATGGCCAAGCTTCTTTGCCGCAGCCGACCGCGAGAACATCAGCGAACACACCGACACCAGTTATGGCATGGCTCGCACCGAGGCGCGCTGTGCCCGCTGCGATGCGCATCTGGGCCACGTGTTTCCGGATGGTCCCGGGCCGACCGGGCTGCGCTACTGCATGAACTCGGCGTCGCTCGACTTCAAGCCGAAGAAGTAAAAAGAAAACGATGGAGCGCCGGGCGTCGTCGCCCGGCCACCATTGTGGTGGACGGGCGAGACGCCCGGCGCTCCATCGCTGTTCTTGAATTCCAACCTCGAATTCAGACTTCGTAAACTTACGCGTTGCCTGCGGTCGCCGCCATCGCCTTGGGTGCTTCCTGCTTGTTCTGAGCTTGATTCTGCGCCTGCGTTTTCTGATCTTTCTTTTCGGCGTTGCGCACTTCGACGCCGCCCTTGAGGATCGCGCCTTCCTCGACGCTGATGCGGTGCGTGATCACGTCGCCCGCCAGCAAGCCTTCGCTGCGGATGTCCAGCCGGTCCTCGCACTCAACGTTGCCCTTCACTTTGCCCATGATGACAACTTCTTTGGCGGTGATATTCGCCGTAACGTTTCCGTTGCGGCCGATGGTGACGCGATTTTCGGGGAAGCTGATGGTGCCTTCGACACGTCCGTCGATGAAAAGCGATTCCGCACCCGAGACTTCACCCTTGATGACGAGCGAGCGTCCGATGTTGGCCTGATCCATGGGTGAGGTGGCCGGCTTGACCGGAGTGTAACTGTTGGCGGGGGCTGCGTTTGGAGAGTACTTCGGTTCCGGAGACTGCAACATGAAATGAACCTCACTTGAGATCCGCACCGCAGCGGAAGCTGTCCCAGCGGTCGCGGTCGATAGGCCTAAATCGGCAAGACGAGAATGTCACGAAAGGACGTATTACGGACAGATTACCGAAGGGTGTGCACGTTGGCGCACCTTCTCTCGTGTATCGTCCGCGCCACTCACGACAGAACCTCCCACCCTTCATCTTTCATTTTCCGGTTGGTCCAGTGTTGCAATTGCTCGAACAGAGCGGGTTCAATCACGACAAATCGCAGGCCCGCTCTTCCTCCGGCCTCGGTCCATACCAGCCGGCCCTTCGCCTGGATTTCGATGTCGCTGTCTGGCAACAGGAAACTGACGTCGACTAACCCGGCAAA
>DATFVD010000057.1:0-4039 GCA_035260505.1 Terriglobales bacterium | reverse complement strand
AACCTGATCCTGCTGGCGCTGCTGTTGGCGCTCATCCTGCTAGCCTTGACGAGCACCGTTGCCAATTTCATCGTCGAATACAACTGGTGGAAAGAGGTCGGACAGGTTGAGACGTGGATCAGCATGCTGTGGTACAGCATTGCCCCGTCCGTGGCGGGCGCCTTGGTGGCTTTCATTGCGTTGTGGGTGGCTCATGCGCAGGGGCTACACTTCGCCGGCGTCCGCCGACGGGATTTCCGCGTGTACTCCCGGCTGGTTCCCCTGGGGCTGGTCGTAGTGGCGCTATTGTTCGCCTCGGCCTCGATTGACTACTGGACGATCATGCGCTTCTTCGGGGCGCGGGGGGGCACGCTGCCCCCTGCCACTTGGACGGACCCGGTTTTTTCGCGCGCCCTGCCGTTTTACCTGTTCGACCTCCCTTTCTATTCGGAAGTACTCGGGTTTGTGTTTGTGCTGGCGATTTTTTGCGCCCTAGTCTTCTGGGCCACGGCGCGGGGATGGCAGTTATGGCTGCGTGGCGGGTCACTGAGAACTTTTGATCTGGGGCCACACGGGCTGCTGCTGCCAGGCGTCGCCCGTACAGGCTTCGCCCGCGTAATCGCCGTAATTCTGCTGCTTGGTTTTGCTACCTGGGTTTTTCTCGGCAACTACGAGCTTCTGTTCAACTCCCACGCCTTCATGACCGGCGCAGATTACGTGGACGAAAAGGTTACCCTTCCCTTGCGCTGGCTCCTCATTATTGCGGTTTTAGCGGCGCTCCCGCTAGCTTGGACGTCGAGATACAAGAAGGCGATAGCCCTCATAATCGCCTGTTTTATCCTGAAACTGGTCTTGCCAGGCATCGTTCGCGCCGTCTATGTGCGACCGAATGAGATCTCGATCGAGCGGCCCTACATCGAGCGCCATATTCAGGCTTCTGCGGTTGCCTTCGGCCTGAACCGGAGCGCCACTGAACGTCCCTTCACTGCTTCCGGGCAAGAGACGGTCGATGCTTTGCAGGACGCCACGCTGCTCGATAATGTTCGTCTTTGGGACCTGCGCGCCTACAACGCAACTATCACCCAGATCCAGGCGCTGCGCCCGTATTACACTTTTCCCGTCACCGATGTTGATCGCTATTTCATCAACGGCCGCATCAAGCAGGTACTGCTCTCCCCCCGCGACATCGACGTCAGCCAGTTATCCGCCGAGGCGCGCCAGAGCTGGATCAATCCGGCGTTCATTTATACGCACGGCTTTGGCGTGGTCGTATCGGAAGTCAATAAGATTACGCCCGACGGCCTGCCGGTCTTGCTCATCGAAAACGCCCCGCCCGAAATCAAGTCTCCTGGGTTCCGGCTCACACGGTCAGAGATCTATTACGGCGAGAGCACTCAGGATCCGGTGTTTGTTCACACCGCCCGCGAGGAGTTCGATTATCCTTCCGGCGACCAGAACAAGTATTCGACATACCAGGGCACGGGAGGTTTTCCCGTTGGCTCTTTTCTGGTGAAAACCGCCGCAGCGATATCTCAGGGTGAGCCGAGCATTATTTTTACGGGCTATCTTACCGGCCAGAGCCGCATGATGATCTACCGCAAGGCGCAGGGAAGATTGGCGCATCTGGCCGGCTTCTTGCACTGGGACCCTGATCCCTACCTGGTGATTACCGATGACGGCAGGTTAGTTTGGATAGTGGACGGCTACACGACTTCGCTCTCGCATCCTTACTCGGCGACGCTGCCTGTGACCGGATTGGACGAAGGCGCCAACTACATTCGCAATGCGGTGAAGGCCACGGTGGATGCCTACACGGGGAAAATGTCTTTGTACGTATTCGATCCGAGCGACCCCATCATCCAGGTTTTCGAGAACCTGTTCCCGAAACTATTCCGGCCTGCTTCCGAAATGCCCCCTGACCTGCGCCGGCACGCCCGCTACCCCGAAGTTCTTTTTCGCGCGCAGGCCGAGGCTTACCGTATTTTTCATATGCGCGATGCGCAGGTGTTCTACAACAAGGAAGACATATGGGAGATCGCGCACAGCCTGCTTGGCCAGTCCGGACAACCTGCGCCCATGCAGCCCACTTACGTGGTGGCCACCTTGCCTGGAGAGAAAGAACCCGAGTTCCTGCTGATCCTGCCTTTCACCCCGCGGGGCAAAGACAATTTGATCGGGTGGATGGCTGCCCGCTGCGACGGAGATCGATTGGGGAACCTGATTTATTTCCAACTCTCGAAACAGCAACTGATGTACGGCCCCATGCAAATTGAGTCGCGCATCGATCAGGACCAGAACATCTCCAAGGATCTCAGCCTGTGGAACCAGCAGGGCTCGCACGTTCTGCGCGGAAGCATCATCGCTCTGCCGGTGAGTGGCGGCTTCCTCTACGTCGAGTCCATTTACATTCAGGCAACCGAGGCCCGTATGCCACAGCTCAAGAAGGTCGTACTGGCCATGGGTAACCGGCTGATTTATCGGGATACCTTTGAGGAGGCCCTGGCCGAACTAACGGGCGGCCCCGCGTCGGCCGCGCCTGCTCTCGCCGCGGTTACATCCGTCCCTGCTCCGGCGGCCGCTGGGCAAGGCTTACCCGCGCTCGCTGAACGCCTCCGCAGTCTTCGGGACCAGGCCGAGCAGCTGGCCCGGGAACTGCAGACGCTGGAAAAAGAAGCGCGGAAGAAAAAGATTTGAGTCTGATCTCACCCGGGTTGTGCTTCCTTGGCGGGGCTCCATCACATCGGCCACGCCGATGCGAAAGCGATCATCGCTTACCTCAAGTCATTGCCAACGCCGATACACTAGGTCGGCTCGCCAATTTCGCCAAGCCGTCCGCGGGTTCTCCAAATCTTTCGAGAAAGATTCGAGGCCCTTATCTGTGAGCGGATGCCTGAAGAGCTGCTCGAAAACTTTGAACGGCATCGTGCCGATGTATGGGAGACATGCCTCCTTTGGTTGTTAGGGCTTGTTGTGTGTTAGCGCCGACGGCAGGCCCGCTTAGTTTTACCTATTGTAAGCTTTTCATCAGCTCGTGCACTCGCTCAATGCCGCAATCACTCCAGCGCCGGACCTTCACCCCGCCGACCGTCTGTACCTTCGGAGCCTTTATCCAGTTCCCGTCCGCGATGCAACCCCGCAGTGTCATCAGGCTGACTCCCAGCTTCTTTGCGGCCTCCCGTGATGAGCAAGCCTTTATTGTTACCGACCGATGACGGATTTTTTCATGACATACCAAGCCATTTTATCCGCTCCGGCTACAACCGACAAAAAACGCCGGGCTAATGCGCACAGGTAGGGCCGTTACCCGTCAAGATACAACTTCTTTTCCGAACCCTTCACCGAACTCAATCGGCCGGGTTTTGCGGCTCGGGCCACGCTGTATCTAGAACAGACTGTACTTCCACGAAAGTAACGCGCACAATTCAGTCAGCAAATTGTCGGAGCCACTACGATTAGTTGCTGGTCTCCGGCGCCAAGTCTTTATCTTAGCGTGACCACCTTTTCCCCTCCTTCAGTTTGCCTTACACCACCATGCAACACGGGAGGCATCCATGAATTCTCCGTTTGACATCCTGAAGAAAAAACCGGAGGGAAGTTTCCGTGGTTCGAGGCGGTGAACGACCTTGAGTCCGCGAATATTCGCATTAAAGAGCTGATTGCATTATCTCCGGGCGAGTACGTTGTGTTTGACCGACGCACGCATAACGTCATTCCTGCCGACCCATCAAGTTTCCGGCTCGACGGCAGAAGGGACTGACCATTACGCGCAAGCTCAACGGCCTTTCCGCATTCTCGTCGCGTTGCCAATACTGAACTCGATGACAGCCCGAAACCGCGCGATTCGCAGGTCGGGCTCAACTTCCTCCTGATGCAGACGCACACGCGGAGATGGGCCATGAAGGAGCTGCTAGAAATGATCGCCAAGGCTCTCGTGGACCATCCCGAAGCGGTGGAGGTTCGTTCGGTCGAGGGACAGCAGGTGATCGTGCTTGAGCTGTGCGTCCATCCGGAAGACGTCGGCAAGGTGATTGGTCGGCATGGGCGCACAGCCGAAGCCCTC
>DATFVD010000056.1:0-2325 GCA_035260505.1 Terriglobales bacterium | reverse complement strand
TCCGCCCAGACGGGGCGCCCTTCGATTTTCAGTTGGTCTTTCTGTCGTGGCGACATGGTCGTCCCTGAGAGGAAATAGTGTACGACATCCGCGCGGCCGGGGCCGAAGCGCCGCGCGGATGCTTCGTGAAAGACAACAGCCCAGGTTGGATGCAATCGCAGCGCCGCCGTAAAGAGCGACGAAACGGAGCGGACGCGATATCGTAAGTCGTTAGAAGTTATAGAGTTACGGCCGCTAGCCACTGCTCATCTTCTGCTCGGTTCGCGCCGCTCAGTGTCTCTTCGCCTACACCCCGGCTACCGTGAGCCACACCTGAGGCCATACCTGACGCAAGCGCAGGGCGGAGTCCGCGCAGCCCTGCGGCTTTTCTCCTAACCCTCTAGTGCACCTGCCGGAAGCATAGCAATCGGTCCTTCCTTTTTGGCCGTGTTCCTGGGGCGCAACCGTTTGTTTTGTAGGACAATTGTTTGGCGGTTCTTTGAACCGATATCCGACGGCCAATCGAACGGGAGATTTTAGCGATGTGCAGGAATATTAAGACGCTTTTCAATTTTGATCCGCCGGTCACGGATGAGGAAGTGCGGGCGGCTTCACTCCAGTTTGTGAGGAAGATCAGCGGATTCAACAAACCGTCTAAGGCGAATGAAGAGTCGTTCTTGGCGGCTGTGGATGAAGTAGCCGGGATCTCGCGGCGCTTGCTGCGTTCGCTGGAGACGACCGCGCCGCCGAAGAATCGGGAAGAAGAGGCCGCCAAAGCGAAAGCGCGTGCCGCGGAGAGATTTGGCGCGCAAGCATGATCCGCGACGATGAATGAATCAGGACCTTACATCGTCGATAGTTCTTTTCTAACCAACTAACCTGGCGATGGCGGGAGAGCGATGGCCTGAGCCTATTCAACGAATCGTGCTACTTTGATTGGCCTCATGGATCTCACCCTGCAACCTGATCTTCATCTGCTCTGTCCCGTTCACTACCACCCGATGAATGCATCCGATGCCGGCAGGGCAACCTTCGCCGGCAGTGGAGCTCCGGTTACTTTTGCCTGGAGAATGGGCGTGTGGCGTATCCTCCTGACGCGCATGACCTTTTGAAGCCAGCGCTCATCCGCGAGCACGGCTATCTGTACATCGCGTCCTTTGCGAAATCGCCGAGACAGAGAACTTGGCGCTGCCCAGTGAAAAACTGTCCGAACGTAATCGTTGACGAAGCCCCCTCTGCCTGAGGACTGCGATGGACGGAGTTACAGATATTTGCGTTAGACGTGTCGCAGCGCGTGCACAAGGCGCTCGGTTATGCGGTCGTCGATCGCTGTGTGCGTTATCGAAAAGTGTTGTGAGATGTTCGCGAGTGCGTGACTATGTAAGCCCCACCTGCTCCTCTCAAGCCCAGTCCAGAGAGAACATCTGAGGAAAAAGTCTCAGGGTACGGGAAGGCGAGGAACTTATGGCAACGATCACAACTAAAGACGGCACGCAGATTTACTACAAGGATTGGGGCAAAGGACAGCCGATCGTGTTTTCGCACGGCTGGCCGCTGAGCGCGGACGACTGGGATGGGCAGATGCTGTTTTTCGGGCAGCGAGGCTATCGCGTCATCGCGCATGATCGGCGGGGGCATGGGCGCTCCGACCAGACGTGGGACGGCAACGAAATGGACACGTACGCGGACGATCTCGCGGCGCTATTTGAAAAACTCGATCTTAAGGACGCGATCATGGTTGGGCACTCGACTGGTGGCGGTGAAGTCGCGCGCTACCTGGGCCGCCACGGCGCCAAGCGTGTTGCCAAAGCGGCGCTAATCAGCGCTGTGCCGCCGCTCATGCTGAAGACAGAAAAGAACCCGACCGGCCAGCCCAGATCGGCATTCGACGAGCTCCGCACAGCACTGGCGGCTAGCCGGCCGCAGTTCTACAAGGACATCACTCTGTCGTTTTACGGATACAACCGGCCGGGCGCTAAGATTTCCGAGGGCATCCGGGAGCACTGGTGGTTGCAGGGCATGCTGGGAGGCGTCAAGGCCCACTATGACTGCATCAAGGCATTCTCGGAGACTGACTTCACGGAAGACCTGAAGAAGATCGACATCCCCGTGCTGGTGATGCATGGCGATGACGATCAGATTGTGCCAATCGTCGCCGCGGGTCCGCTGTCCGCGAAGCTACTGAAGAACGCGACGCTGAAGGTGTATCCGGGCTTTCCGCACGGCATGCCCACGACCAACGCGGACCAGATCAACGCCGACCTACTGACGTTCTTCAAGGAGCAACGGCGAAGCGCTGGGGCTTAAGGAATCGCGCATCTGGGAAAGCGGTGCGCTGTTTGGGGA
>DATFVD010000055.1:0-3974 GCA_035260505.1 Terriglobales bacterium | reverse complement strand
TGAACCGCGAATAGAAGAGAATAGACACGAAAAAAAATCTCGCCAAAAGGGAGCGGGCGTAGGGACAGGTCACCTATTTGCCGAAATTTGACTCGAAGAACGAGTTGCTGATCGGCAGGATGCCCACCAGCTCGGACCAAGGCTGACTTTGACCTGGCCCTCTTTGTGTCTCGTAAACTTGAAAACCAGCTGAAACGACAAGGCCGCGGGAAGGGCTTTTATCGAATGATCGGCTTAAGGCCTCCCTCAGGCTCATAATCCGGCCTTGGCCGGATCGCGGGTTGACGATGTGGTGACCAGCACACTGCCAGACGAAATCATCGCCGACCACACCCTTCGAGCAGGTCGGCCTATGGCTTTGCCGGAACTCTTTTTGAATATCCGCAACCAGAGGCCATCCGATTTGTTGTGATTCCTGTCCAACCATTCTCGAAATGCCGAAGACGCTATGAAAGTCAGTGTCTTCAATGAAAGCCGACTCGTGGTGTAGGCGTTTTAATCTTCCGGTTCATAGTAGCTCGCTTCGTTTTACATTCGTACGCCGCGATGAAGACGCGAACGGCTTGCTGGATATGGCGGACCCGCTCAGCTTTCGACAAGACATAGTCTGCGCGGAACATCGCCTGATTGACGGGTTCCCCCATTACCAGCCAGTTGAACTGTGTCGCGGCGACCATCGCGTCGCTGATCGACAGCAGGTCGCGATCCGCCCACCTCTGTATGTTGACTGCCAGACCCGCGATCGCCCGGCCAGGGCCGCCATCGTAAAGCGCTCGCCCCAGTTCCGGGAAGCGATCTGCTTCCGCAATCACCAGCCGGCGCAATCGCAGCAGCTTCGGGGTCATCACGATCGTCAGCAAACGCTCGGCATGGCCTCTCAGTTCCGTAGCGACCTGCGCCAAGGTTTCTGGCTCGCGCATCTCGGCCTGGACGCGCTTGGCAGCCTGCGCGGTCATCGACTGGACGATCTCGACGAACAGCGACGCCTTGTTGGCGAACTGGTTGTAGACGGTCTGCTTCGACACGCCGGCATGGACTGCGACTTCATCCATACTGGTGCCGTTGAAGCCACGGGTCAGGAATAGTTCTTCCGCCGATTGAAGGATCGTATGACGCTTCTGTTCCGACCGACCGAAATTGGTTTGCGCCGTGGCGTCGTTCTGCATGTCGCTCATAACTACTTCCTATCATCCAGGACTACTAGGTTGACAAAATGGACTAGACGGTCCAGTCTTGCAAGATTTCATACGGAGACGAGAACATGGGAACAAACAAGCACCATTGCCTCGCCAGTTGCCAATGCGGTCAAACTGCCGTTGAGGTCATTGGTGCGCCGATCGTAAGTGCGGTGTGCTATTGTGAGAACTGCCAAGCCGCAGGACATGCGTTCGAGCGCGCAGACGGCGCGCCGCGAACGGCCGGCGCGGATGGCGGCACCGAGTACTGCCTGTACCGAAAGGACCGCGTGACGGTCATTCGGGGCGGCGAGTATCTGCAAGAACATAGGCTGACGCCCGCTGCGAAGACCCGCCGTGTCGTGGCTACGTGCTGCAACGCGCCCATGTTCCTCGATTTCACCCAAGGGCATTGGCTTAGCGTGTACCGGTCTCGGTTGCCCACCGAGGTGCAGCCGCCGCAGATGCGAGTCAACACCAGTGAGCGTCCGGCGGGCGTCAATTTGCCGGACGACATTCCCAATTATCCCGGCTATTCGCCGGCATTCATGATCAGATTGTTGTTGTCGTGGGCGGCGATGGGGTTCCGACGACCGAAGGTCACCTGGTGATGCCGGTGCCCGACAAGATCGCCATGGAGAACGTCAATTCCCCAGGCCGCGTCGCCCGGGTTGATGCCGACAAATACCACGCGACGCGAATCTGCGGTTCCTGGGGGAGGTTTTGTACCGTGGGTTGACCATCATGCTCGTCTGGATCAGCCGGCGCTCACGGAGCAGATTCGTCGAGCGGCTGACCAGAAGAGCGATCTGGTACCCATGGAGTAGAGAGCCATAGGGACGTATCTTAACAATGGATTACGCTGAAAAACCGGGGTTGAGACGCGGTTGCAGAAGATTCTGCAGGAGTTTGGCGCTAAGGACGTAAGTTTTGGACAGGCTATAAGCGTGGAGAGCTAAAATCCTTCCGAGGTTACTTGAGAGGTTCTGAAAAGAGCTTGAAACATAGGCTTGGAGCATCTGTTAGGGTCACTATCATCCGTAGCCACCGTTTGATGTTGCAGGCCGCTCCGATAAAGAGGTTTTGCAGCTCGACTTTGCTGAAGCCGCGATAACGACTGCGGCGCAAGCCGTGTGCTCGGACCAGTTCGCTCAACGTCGCTTCAATGGCATTGCGTTGATGCATGCGCTGGTGAAACTCGGGCGTAAGCTGTAGCTTGCGTCGCTGCTGCAAAAAGTCGTGATCCTTTCCGACCACGATTGTGCGATGTCGCTGAGAGGCTGGAACGCAGTCGGCTCGCAACGGGCACTCCTGGGGGTGGTAACTCCACTCAAAACGGTAAACCACCTTGCGCCCAGTCTCGTTGATCCGACTGCATTGCGCGCTTTGGAAGCCGCCCGGACATCGTGCCTTACGTCGGGCGATGCTAACTTCAAAAGCTTCGATACGGTAGGCCTCGCCTAACCCGGCGCGGGCGAATCTTGTCCCAATCCTGCACCTCGAGGCCGTGCGACTCGAAGAGCTCCCGGATACACGTGGCGCTCCAGCCGAGCTTGCTCATGTCTGTTTCTTTCAAGTCGGTTCTGATAAAAGTGGACAGCCGGTTCTTATCTATTTCATTTATTCCATGACGGATTTCCGCTTCACACTCGATAAAGACACGCGCATGTGCATGTCCCTCGCCTCGCGGCCCGGGAACTTCGGCACGCGGCTGCACAACTTTCTCTACGCCCGGCTGAACCTCAATTTCTTTTACAAATCCTTCACCACCGGCGACCTCCGCGGCGCGGTCGCAGGCATCCGCGCGCTCGGCATCCGGGGCTGCGCGATCTCCATGCCATTCAAGGAAGACGTCATGCCATGCCTCGACCGCATCGAGCCATCCGCCGCGCGCATCGATGCCGTGAACACCATCGTGAATGACGCCGGCGTGCTCACGGGCCTGAATACCGATTACGTCGCCATTCAGCGGGTGTTCGCCGACCAGGCGATCCCGCTCGACGCGCGCGTCTGCGTGGCGGGCAGCGGCGGCATGGCCAAGGCCATCGTCTCCGCGCTCGACGACTCCGGCTACCGCCGCGTCACAATCTTCGCGCGCAACGAAAAAACCGGCCGGCCGCTGGCGGAAAAATACGGCTATTCCTGGCAACCGACCCTCGTCGACGATCAGGAATTCGACGTCCTGGCGAATGCCTCGCCCGTGGGCATGGCGCCCCAGCCCGAGCATTGCCCGTTCCCCGAGGAGCGAATCCGGCGCGCACGCTACGTGGTGGACTCCGTCGCCAATCCCATCGAGACAAAACTCATTCGAACCGCCGCGCGTGAAGGCAAGGTCACGGTCAACGGCTTCGAGATCACGGTCATTCAGTCCATCGAGCAGTTCCGGCTCTACACCGGCGTCACGCCGGACACCACCGCCGTGCAGGCGGCCATCGAATACGTTCTGAAATCATGAAACCGGCGCGCGATCTTGGGATCTGAATCGCAGCTCACCCGGAAAAGAGTCCACAGGCCCACTGCAACATCACCGCCGCGCCGTTGCCAGGAAAACGATCCGCTCCCGCAATCTGGACGACCAATCTTGGTGCCGGGGGTGTTAGTAACACCCCCGGTTCCGGTGAAGTGATTACTTGGTTTTCTTGGAAGCGGTTTTCTTAGTTTCTTTGGTGTCCTCGGCGGAAGCATTCTCGGTGCTCTCTTCCTGGCGGCGGTATTGGGTGAATTGCCAGCTTTCGGCTTTTATGAAGTGCTTGGAATGCTTCTGGCCATCGTTGGATTCCCAATCGTTACGGCGCAATT
>DATFVD010000054.1:0-3172 GCA_035260505.1 Terriglobales bacterium | reverse complement strand
TAGGGTACCCTCGGAACTGCCGCGAGCGGCGCGCTCCCACTCGGCCTCAGTTGGCAAGCGGAACTTTCCGCTGATGTTTGCGCTGAGCCATTCGCAGTAGCGGATTGCCTCGTGCCACGACACTCCGACCACGGGCTGCTCGGGATAGTTGAACGCGGGATCGCTCCAGAACGGTGGTGGCGGGGGTGGGGACGCGGTGTCGCGCAGGAAGCGGTCGTAGTCGGCGTTGGTGACTTGGCGGGCTGCGAGCAGAAACTCGTCAACCCAGACGCGATGTACGGGTTTTTCGTTGTCCTGCCCGGTGTCGCAGCCTATGAGGAACGATCCTGCAGGGATGCGTACGAGAGCGAATCCAGAGTCGTTGTGACCACAAGCAGCTGCCGAGCATGCGCTCGGCATGGACCCTTCGACTCTGCTCAGGGCAGGCTCGCGAGGGCGGCCGTCCCCACACGAGCTTGGTCGGGACTGGGAGAGCAGTGGCGCCGGTTCCGTCGGTACTGTCGGGTCCATGGTGTCAGAGCGCCCGCAGCTTGCGGACGATGTCTTCGATTCTATTCTCCTGGAACAAGCGGATGGCGGCGATGCCGGCTGCTCCAGCGTTGAGGCACGAGGCGGCGTTTTCCAGGTTAACGCCGCCGAGAGCGAGAACAGGGATGTTCGCCCGGCAGGCTTCGCGCAAGTCGGCGAGGCCTGTCGGTGGCGTGTTTTTCTTCTCTAGCGCCGGAGCAGCTTTTTTTTCAAACACCGGAGCGAAGACGGCGAAGTCGGCGGCCTCAGATTCGGCGCGGAAGACGTTGGCGGCAGTGTGACAGGAGACGGCCACGAAAAAGCGGTCTGGGGCCGGCGGCTGGTGTGCAGAAAGCCCTACAACCGCGCGCACCTCCCGAGGGGAGAGATCGTCCGCGCGCAGATGAACGCCGTCGACTCCGGCGGCAAGCGCGACGTCAGTGCGGGAGTTGATGAGGAGACGAGTTCTGAAACCAGTTCTCGGTTCTCGGTTCTCAGTTCTCAGTGGAACGCCATTGCGCATGGCAGTCAGGGTTTCCCGTGCCAGTATTTCCAGTGCTCTCGTGCTCAGATCTTTTTCGCGGAGCTGGATGTAGTCGACGCCCGCGCGTACCGCTTCGATGATTTTGTCGAGCAGGGCGCGGCGGCGGGCTCGTTCGTCGCCGCGAAACTGGCTTCGGTCGGTGATGTAATAGAGCAGACAGCGGTTCGGCATCAGCTCTCAGCGTACTACGAGAGCATTCTTGTGGGGCGCGGACACTCCCTTCGGCTTCGCTCAGGGCAGGCTCTGTCCGCGGAAACGGTGGCATCACAGCGAATCCGGAGTCGCTGTGACCACGGGCAGGTCCCGAGATGCGCTCGGCTTGGACCCTTCGACTTCGCTCAGGGCAGGCTCGCGAGGGCGCCCGTCCCCACACGGACACACCTACTGACTGGTGAACAATCTCAAATTCTCGGCCTTCCAGCGCATGGCGGCATAAATGCGATTGCGTCCGCTGGGATGATCGAAGAAGATCCACTCTTCGATGGGGCTGGGATTCATTTTGCGATATTCACCGAGATGGATCGCGCCCTGGGCAAAGCCATCCGGCTGCCGGCTGGTGTTCAGGCCATACATGTCGGCTTCGTATTCCTGAGTGCGGGTGAAGGTGTTCATGAGGGGAGTGATGGCGAAACTAAAGATAGAGACCAGCAGCACGACAAGCGGAAGAACGGCCGTGTCGCCCACGCCCCGGATCTGCCACTTCCCGCCCCAGCGTTGGAGCGTCCAGTCGAGAGCCCATCGCAAGCAGGCGAAGGCCAGCACCGTCACGATCAGCGAAAACATGATGCCCTTGTAGATGTGATTCAGGACGTAATGCCCCATCTCGTGTCCCATGACCGCCTGAATTTCTTCCGGTGAGCCGCGGCGCAGGAGGTTGTCATTGAGGGTGATACGCATTGTATTTGCGAAGCCGCTGACGTTGGCGCTCATCCGTGTCGTCTGCCGCGAAGCGTCGATCTGGTACACATCTTTCGCGGTGATGCCATTGGCTCGCGCCATGCTCAGAATGGGGTCGACAATCCTGGGATCGTCGAGTCGTGTGACCTTGTTGAAGATGGGAAATATGAAGACGGGCGCGATCAGCGCGGCGAAGACCAGGAACACGGTAGTGACGACCGCACCCCAGATCCACCAGGTTCGCGGCAGGCGGCGGACAACGCCGAAGAGCATCATCGCCAGCAGGCCACCCAGCACAAGGTTTACTCCAAGATTTTTCAGCTGATCTCCCATCCAGGGGCCAAAGGTTTGCGTTGCGAGTCCGTACTTGTGTTCGCGGAAATACTCTTCGTAAACCGTGAGCGGGAAAACGAGGATGGTGGTGAGGACGAGGTATTGCATCCAGTACACGAACGTGTGCACCGGCTTGAAGCGGGTGACTCGCTCCGCCAGGCCGCGCATGCGTGCGGACCACCGCAGATTCAGCAACAGCAGTGCGACTCCGACTCCGTAGAGAAAGTCCCAAAGAATCATCCAATAGCCGCCCTCGAAGTAGGCGTCGGAACGGGCCGTCTTATCGGCAGGAATCTGCGCGAGGTACGCGTTGGTGGCTGCGGTGGCATCGAAGTGCGTCGTGGCCTGTGCTTCCAGCGGAACCTGGATCACGGATGGCATCTGATTGGCGGCTACCGGCTGAGCTGGCGCTGGAGTTGCGCTGAAAGTGGCGCAGAAAAAAATCAGGCAACAGAGTGCTGTCGCCAAGCCGATTCGCGAGGTCATCATTCAGTCTGTCTCCGGAAACCTATCCGCAGAAGTGTATACGGAGTCAGAGCGTCACAGGTTCAGTTTGAGCAGGGCGCATGGACAATGCTCCCGGCCCTCAGCATCTTCTTGAGGGCACGCGGACAAGAGTGTCCGCGCCACCCGGGCTAGGGTCGCGTCTTGGCGATTTCTGGAATGGCTGCCTCGCCGGTGGGCTTGGTTTGTTTCGGGCCAAGATGGTACTTGGTCAGACCTTCTTTGAGGAATTCCAAACTTTCTTCGGGAGAATCGGACATCTTGAACAGATCGAGGTCTGGTGGTGAGATCACGCCGGCATCGACCATGGCGTCGAAATTGATGATTTTCTTCCAGTAGTCGCTGCCATAGATGACGACGACAATTTTCTTGGCCAGCTTCTCAGTC
>DATFVD010000053.1:0-5741 GCA_035260505.1 Terriglobales bacterium | reverse complement strand
TTCCGTCGATCCGGTAAACGCAATTTTATCGACCAGATCATGCGCCGCCAAAGCCGCGCCCGCTGTCTCGCCGTATCCCGGAACGATGTTGACAACACCATCCGGGAATCCGGCTTCCATAATGAGCTCGCCCAGCCGAAGCGCCGAGAGCGGCGTCTGCTCGGCCGGCTTCAAAACCACCGTACATCCCGAGGCCAACGCTGGCGCCACCTTCCACGCTGCCATCAGCAGCGGGAAATTCCAAGGGATAATCTGCCCCACGACTCCCACCGGCTCGCGGAGCGTGTAAGCGTGATAGTTGACGCCGGGCGTGTACGGCACCGACAGCGGAATGGTTGTGCCTTCAAGCTTGGTCGCCCATCCCGCCATGTAGCGGAACATTTCGACTGCGAGCGGAACATCGGCGGCCCGCGCCACCGTGAGCGGCTTGCCGTTATCAAGCGTTTCTAACGTCGCAAATTCTTCGAGGTGCTCTTCCAGCAGATCGGCCAGTTTCCACACCAGCTTGCCGCGTTCGGAGGCAGTCAGGCGCGACCAGGGACCGCTGTCGAACGCCTTGCGGGCGGCCTTCACCGCAGCGTCAATATCCTGCCGGTCACCTTCCGCGACCTGCGCCAGAATTTCGCCGGTAGCCGGGTTGTAGGTTGGGAAAGACTTGCCCGACACGGCATTCACCCACTTGCCGTCGATCAGCATTTTGCGCGGCTTGCCAATGAAGTCGCTCACGCGTGAATCAATCTGGACTGGGGAAATTGCAATGCCCATATATCCTCCTTAAAACGAAATTGAGTGAGAGAGGTTCGTTGAGGTGAAGTAGCCCCAAAAAATACTAGTCCCGCGGGGATGGGGAAGGCAACTGGGCACAGCATTTAGTCATTGAGTGATTGAGGTGAGCCTCAGACTTTCAATGATTCCATGCCTCAATGATTCAGTGCCTCAATTATGTTTACTTGATGTCCTTCATCGCCAGCAGCGTACCGTAGTCCCGGCCCGAGGACTCCACCGCGCGCGCGACCACGCCGGCAAAGGCCTCGTGGACTTCGGGATACTTACCCACCAGCGCCTTGATCACCGCCACATTTTCCTGGAATGTGTGGGCGGTGTCCGATACATCGGCGGCCTGATACTTTACGACCAGGTCAAGATCAGTCCCCACGACCAAGGGAAAGATTTCGTCCAAGTGATAGATCTTGCCGCCCGCACTGATATCAACGGTGTGTTCATTCGCCGGCATATCGGAGGGTTGCGCTGCCTGGAACTCATCATAAAGTTGGTCAGTGGCGAGCGTGTTCATGAAATCCACGGGGGCGGCCAGGGCCATTGCTTCGCGGTAATACAGCCAGGCATCGTGATTCTGCCCTTTAGCTTTGAAATCGCGCGCTCGCTGGACGAACCATGCTGCATCATGTCCTGCCGCTTGGGAAGATTTGGCGTTAAAACCCGCTAGTTTCCAATCCGTGCCTGTCTGCTGTAAGACGAACGTCAGTGTCTTCGCGCCCTGAGCGCCGTTCACGTCGAGAATGGTTACGCCGTACTTGCCCGGCGGAAGATTGGGCAGGACAAATACGGCGCTATCCTTCGTCTGACCGGTCTTCCCGAATACCCCGCACAGAAATTCAGCGCGGGCGAGAGGTTCCGGTCCATCGACGATCAGCAAAAAGGGCGGGCGAACTGCCGCCATTGCGCCCGTCAATGCCGCCTGGTTTTCCTTGACTGCGGCTTCGACTCCCGCAAAATTGGAGGCCACGGCGGCAATGGAGTTCTGCCTCAGAGCAGCCACATCGGCACGCTCCGACATTTCAAAATAGCGTTTCGCAGTGGTTTCGAGCGCGGTTCGCGCGGAGGCGTCCATATCCGTGGCGGTCTGGCAGGTTTGGGCGTAGGCCGAAGTTCCGAGCAAGGTCCCCAGCAGCAGGAGCGACAGCCACAGCCACCGTCGGCCGCGCCGTCGGTCCCGAAGCGTGGGTTCCGAAGCAGTTACCAAAGGGAAAGCCTCCGCCGACATTCTACTCGCAGTCAAACCCGAAACCAGTCTAAATGCTTGCAAAGACTATGCCTGTGACCGTCTGTCTCGTTGATTACCCCATCAGCGCGCAAGAAATATGGCCATCCGCCGTTCTACAAGCAATGGTAAAATCAGGCTGGACGCAGTGGCTGCGGAAGCCTTGGCCGCTCGCAGTGAATAGGGAGTTGCGAATGCCATGTACACCCAGATGGTTTGCTTGCGGACTCTTGTTGACAGTCCTTCTTGCGCCGATCGCTCTTGCGCAGCCTGCTGCCCCCGCGCCGACCGCTACCCGCCATCACAAGTCCCGTAAGACCCAGAAGCCACTCGTGCTTCCACCATTACCGAGCGGCCCCCTGAGCCAGGTCCCGATGGACCAGATTCCGGCAAGCCCGCCGAAGGTCAGCTTTCAAGGTGGATTGCTTACAATCTCGGCTCAGAATTCGACTTTAGGCGAAATCCTGCGCGATGTGCGAAAGCTAACTGGGGCTTCGATTGAGGTTCCTCCAGGCTCCGCGGCTGCAAACGAGCGCGTCATCGCGCACCTCGGACCGGGAGCGCCACGGGATGTTCTGGCAGGACTGTTCAATGGCACCCAGTTTAATTACGTGATGCTGGGTTCAACGTCGGACCCCACGGCCGTTTCGAATGTTGTGCTCACGTTAAAAACATCGGTGGCGGGAGAGACTCAGACCGCCGCGAACGTCTATCAGAACAATTCGGGGCCAACGCCGCCCAACCGCTTTCCCCCTCCTCAGCCTTTCAACCAGCAGGTCATCGTCCCGCAACCGGGTAACGGACAACAGCCCAACGCTGAAGGCGACGAAAACAAAGAGGCTGATGAGGAGAACACGGATGACAACGCCGATGATCAGGCCCAGGCGGGACAAACAGGACAACCTGGACAGCCTGATATGAATGGTGCAAATGCCCAGGACCAACAGGTACAGGATCCAAACCAGCCCAACGCGGGCCCGAAGACACCGGAGCAGATTCTGGAGATGCTCCGGCGACAACAGCCGCCCGGGACACCGCCCGTAATGCCTCCCCAGCCGCCCCAGGAGTAACCGCGTGCCGCAATCTCCGGTGTCCACGGGGATTCGTATCAGGGGGTCGCCTTTAGCGATACCGCAAGCTTTTTGCCTGTAGAGGAAAATCAGGCTGGGCTGGATCTCGAGATCGCAGGAGCGCTACTAGTCACCGCTTGCGGGGCTCTGATGGGGTACCAACGCCCGAAGCACATGGGACGGTCGAGAAGGGTTAAGGGCGGCCAACACGCCGCAAACCGCACAATATGCTCCAAATACACCTAAAATAACAGTAAGGATTGCGGTGCTGCTGATTAAGAAAGCTGCAGAAAGTCCGTTCACGTCACTCGCCCTTAGTGCAACCACCCTCTAATCCACGCGGCTGCAAATGTTTTACTCTACCCGCATTTGACCCCCGTCGCTGTTAACAACTAAGATACGAGAATCGAACTGCGTATCTCCACTCTCCAATATTTCTTAGGACCCGTCCACGTTACGGAAGTCCATATAGCTGCGGGTTAAATGGCCATCACCAGGATTTCGGTGCGCGGCGCGCGCCAGCACAACCTGAAGAATATTGACGTCGAAATTCCTCGCAATACCTTGACGGTCATTACGGGGCTCAGCGGCTCCGGCAAATCCTCGCTCGCTTTCGATACGATTTACGCCGAGGGCCAGCGGCGCTACGTCGAAACGCTTTCGGCCTACGCCCGCCAATTTCTCGACCAGATGGAACGCCCCGACGTCGACTCGATCGACGGCCTTAGCCCATCGATTTCCATTGAGCAGAAAACCACCAGCCGTAGTCCGCGCTCCACTGTCGGCACCATCACCGAGATCTACGACTACCTGCGCCTGCTCTATTCTTCGATCGGCGTGCCCCATTGTCCCAATTGCGGCAAGCCCATCACTCGCCAGTCCGCCGAGCAGATAGTCCAGCGCGTCATGTCGCTCACGCCCGACGATCGCGTAATGATCATGGCGCCTATTGCCCGTGGTCGCAAAGGTGAATTCAAAAAAGAAATGGAGAAGCTTGTCCAGCACGGTTTCTCCCGCGCCCGCGTCGACGGCGAACTGGTGAACCTCGAGGACGACCTTGCGCTCGACAAGCGCAAGAATCACACCATCGAGGTGGTCGTGGATCGCCTGCTGGTGAAGCCCGGAATCGAACACCGCCTCGAACTTTCCGTCGGACTCGCCATGAAACTGGGCGGCGGTCTTGTCTTGGTCGCCGTCGTCAACGGAGACGAAACCCTCTATTCCTCGCGTCTGGCCTGCCCTGACTGCGGTATCAGCGTTCCGCAACTCGAGCCGCGATCGTTCTCGTTCAACAGTTCCTATGGAGCTTGTCCCGAGTGCCACGGCCTCGGAAGCCGTTATGATCTCGACCCTGCCAAGGTGATTGTCGATTGGTCGAAGCCGATACTCGATGGCGGCTTGGGCCCCGGTTCGGCATCACAGAACCTGGTTCGCAGCATTCAGTTGGTTGTCCAAGCCTACGGCTTTGACTTGGCGACGCCCTTCGAGAAATTTCCCGACAAGATTCAGAATCTTCTGCTCTACGGCGAGCCGCAGCGCGGGGGCCCGCGCGAAAGAAAAACTGGTTTTCTGGGAATTCTTGGCTACCTCAAGCAGAATCTCGAATCCTCCACTTCTGATACCTATCGCGAATATCTGCTCGATTTCATGTCGGCTACCGAATGTTCGGTGTGTCACGGCAAGCGGCTTCGTCCGGAAAGCCTGGCCGTAAAAGTAAATGGCATGTCGATCGCCGATTTCACGAGTCTTCCGATAGCGCGCGCCTTCGACGCCGCGCGTAAGATCAAATTGGCGGGCAGGGAACTGACCATCGCCGGTCGCGTCGTGCACGAAATCACCGAACGCCTGCAATTCCTGTACGACGTTGGACTCGGCTACCTCTCGCTGGGCCGCTCCGCCTCCACACTCTCCGGTGGAGAAGGCCAGCGCATCCGCCTTGCCACCCAGATCGGATCCAAGCTGCGCGGCGTCCTCTATGTCCTGGACGAACCATCCATTGGCCTGCACCACCGCGACAATGGCCGTCTTCTCGCCGCGCTCGAAAATCTGCGCGACCTCGGCAACACCGTCCTCGTAGTCGAACATGATGAAGAAACCATCCGCCGCGCCAACTATGTAATCGACCTCGGCCCCGGCGCCGGCCGGCATGGCGGCGAGTTGGTCGCCGCCGGAACCCCCGCCGAAATCATGGACTCGCCCGCCTCCCTGACCGGCGCCTACATCTCTGGACGCCAACACATCGCCATGCTCTCGCAGCGCCGCAGCCCGAACGGGAAGGCAATCACCATCCTCGGCGCGCGCGAGAACAACCTCAAGAATCTGGACATCGTTTTCCCCCTCGGCGTGATGACGGTTGTGACGGGAGTATCCGGCTCCGGCAAATCGACCCTGGTCAATGACATCCTCTACCGCGCGCTTGCTAAGCAACTCTATCGTTCCCGCGAGGAAGCCGGCACGCACAAAGCGATCACCGGAGCGGAGTTGATCGACAAAGTCATTCGCATCGATCAGTCTCCAATAGGCCGTACTCCGCGCTCTAATCCCGCAACCTACACCGGCATCTTCGCGGCAATTCGCGATCTCTACGCCATGCTGCCCGAATCGCGCGAGCGCGGATATAAACCCGGACGCTTCTCCTTCAACGTCCCCGGCGGACGCTGTGAAGCCTG
>DATFVD010000052.1:0-2971 GCA_035260505.1 Terriglobales bacterium | reverse complement strand
TCGCGGTAGTTATCGGGAAGAATCGGAGAGAACTGCTCCAGGGTGACGTGCGCCGGCAATTTTTCCCAACGGTAGTCGTACCAGGACTTCGGGTAGAGTGCGTAGTAAGTGCCGGCGCCGACCGGATAATCCCACTTCCAGGAGCGGAGATCTTCATTTTTGGGATGATCGGCGAGGAGGACTTGGGCGATGGCTTCCGAGGCGCCCTCGGATTTCTCGTAAATCGCAAACTGGTTGGAGTAAACAGTTTCGTATTTGTGAATGCCAGCCTTCAGATGCCAGCGGGAAAAATCGCCGCGGTAGGTGCGGGAGAAGGTGCCGGCCCCAAAACCGCCGACCGGCGCGCCTTGCCAGTAACCGTCGTCGATCAAATCGGTGAGTTGGGGCTTGCGTGTGCCCGGATTAGCAAACGGCTCGCCTATGCCTCGCTTCCAGGCGATCTTTGGGATCGCGTCTCCCGCCCATAGAGAGAGGCCAGAGAAGGCGACGAGGAACAGTATGGCACACTGCGCAAGACGGAATTTCATGGAGCCTCCGGCGTCGGGGACAGATGGGTTCGGCGATTTGTCGTGGGATCCCTGCAAAATCGTTATTGTAGGCTAGAATCGCGGGTCTGGAAAGAACCTTTTCTGTGAGGTCTGACTTCGACTGCCGGCGTTCTGCGAGTATAATCCGGCGCGCATCACAACTCGGCCAATGTACGCCGTCCGCAGGCGAATTCAGATTGCCGGAACGTTGTGATAGGTCGCTTCGGGAGTGCTATGGTCGTTAATCGACATTTCAATCGTTCTGGAATTCTGGCGGTATTCTTTATCTTTATCTTCGTCTGCGTTTCCGCCCTTGCCCTGCCATCCACCGCCGTTGATCTTCATTCCGGTTGGCGGTTTCGTGCGCTCAATGACAGCATCCATGCAGGGGTTGAGCAATGGCACGACGCGGAAGTCCCCGGCGTTGTGCAGATGGATCTTCTGCGGAATAAGTTAATCCCCGACCCGTTCTATCGCGACAACGAAAAGTCGCTGCAGTGGGTTGGGCTGACGGATTGGGAGTATCAGACAGAGTTCGATGTGGATGCCGCGACCCTCGCGCGCGAGCATGTGGACCTGCTGTTTGGCGGCCTCGACACCTTTGCCGATGTTTACTTGAATGACGCGCAGCTACTCAAGGCCGACAACATGTTTCGGTCGTGGCGGCTTTCGATAAAAGACCGCCTGCATGGGGGAAAGAACACTCTGCGGATTATTTTCCACTCTCCCATCGTGCTGATGATGCCGAAAGTGAAGGCCGAACCTTATCGTTTGCCGACGGTGAACCAGGTGCAGGCCATCAGCGAAGACGGAATTGCCACCGACCCATACACGCGTAAAGCTCCGTACAACTATGGTTGGGACTGGGGTCCGAGGTACGTAACCGAAGGGATCTGGCAGCCCGTGAAGCTGATCGCATGGGACGATCTGCGCATTGACAACTTCCATATCCGGCAACAGAAGATCAGCAAGGATGAAGCGGAGCTGTTGGCGGAGTTCGATATTGTTGTCGGCAAGAACGGCGACGCGAGCCTATCAGTCGAAGAGGATGGCGCGAGTGGCAAAAGAACGCGGGCCGTCGACCAGACATTACACCTCGACAGAGGGACGAACCACGTCTCAATTCCTTTCCGCATCTCCAATCCCAGTCTTTGGTATCCCAATGGATATGGGCAACAGACGCTCTACAAGTTCTTTGCAACGATCTCCCTCCCAAAGGGAAAGAAATCCGTTGTGGAGGACAGCACCGAATTGCGCACCGGATTGCGCTCGCTTGAACTGCGCCGCGATCCGGATCAGTGGGGGAAAAGCTTTACGTTTGTGGTGAACGGTATTCCGATTTTTGCCAAAGGCGCGGATGTAATTCCGTTCGACAGCTTCATGACTCGAGTCACGCCGGCGCAGCATCGGCAGATTCTGGAGGCGGCGCGCGATGCTCACATGAACATGATCCGGCACTGGGGCGGAGGCTACTACGAGTCGGATGACTTCTATGACATCTGCGATGAGCTGGGCATCATGGTCTGGCAGGATTTCATGTTCGGCGGAGCCATGGTCCCGGGAGATCCCCCCTTTCAGGAAAGTGTGCGGCAGGAGGTGATCGAGCAAGTCAAGCGCCTGCGCGATCATCCCAGCATTTCGTTGTGGAGCGGCAATAACGAAGTGGAAGGGGGATGGAAATTCTGGGGCGACAGGCTGAATTTCAAGGAAACTCTAACCCCGCCGCAGCGCGAGCGCGTGTGGCAGGACTATGTCGTACTTTTCCACGACATCATTAAGAGTGTGGTGGCGGAGTATGGTGCTCCGGTGGCTTACTGGCCGAGTTCGCCGTCCGCGAACTTCGAGGATATTCCGGGCGGACAGCGTAATGGCGACATGCACTACTGGGCCGTGTGGCACGCGCTGGAACCGATCGAGGAGTACACACATCAATTCCCCCGCTTCATGTCGGAATACGGATTTCAGTCGTTCCCTGATATCCAGACGGTGCAGAAATTCACGGAGCCGCAGGACCTCGATATCATCTCGCCGGTGATGCAGGCGCACCAAAAGAATGTTGGCGGCAATGAGCGCATTCGCACTTACATGCTGCGTGAGTACCACGAGCCTCGCGACTTCGAATCATTTCTATACGTCAGCCAGGTGTTGCAGGCGGAGGCGATCAAGGTGGGCGCCGAGCATCTGCGGCGAAATCGTCCGCGCACGATGGGATCGCTCTATTGGCAGCTCAACGACTGCTGGCCAGTCGCCTCGTGGGCGAGCATCGATTACTACGGCCACTGGAAGGCGCTCCACTATTATGCGCGCCGATTTTACGATGATTTGCTGGTGTCGCCTTCGGAGCAGGAGGGGACGGTGTCTGTGTATGTTGTCTCGGACAAACTGCAACCCACAACGGCGGAGTTGCATGTCCGTGTGCTCGACTTCCAGGGGAAGACGCTGCT
>DATFVD010000051.1:0-2592 GCA_035260505.1 Terriglobales bacterium | reverse complement strand
GTGACAACTGCTCACAACTTATTCAGTTTACGATGCCTTAGCGTGGTTCGCAACTGTGTACAAATCCGCGCTTTGTGTACAAGACAGCAATTTCTCCACCATTTCTCGCTTCTGTCTGTGCTCAAAGTGTGTGTAGTTGCTGGTGATTCGCAAATCAGAATGACCAATCTGATTTTTCACAAAATCACCGGGCATCATACTCGCCTGCATGTGGCTGACTCTGCCGTGTCTGAAGGCGTGCATTCCACCGGGTCGGATGCCGAGTTTTTCGCAGAGCGGTGTGAGAACCCGTCTGCAAATATCTCGGTTTTCCAGTGGCGTGCCCACTCTTGACTGAAAGAGTCTGCCGCTCCGACGGCCAGCAAGGAAGTCACGAAGCATCCGAATCGTAGCGGAGTCTATGAACACGTTCCGCTTCCCACTCTTTGTCTTCGTCTCGCCTTCGATGCCGTTCCACACAGCGCGGCGAACTTCAATCACACCGTGTTCCAACTTCAGGTCTTCAACGCGCAAACCAACAAGTTCGCCAGAGCGCAGCCCCGTATACCCGGCAAGGTGAAACAGCACCTTGTACTGCCCGGTTGCGGCGTCAACAATCTGCCGAATCTCTGCTTGCGTGAACCAACGCTGCTCATCATCTGGAAGAACGGGCAGGTCTGGATACCAAGTGACCTTTGGCTCATCCATCTGTTTGCGGTGCCAGTTCACGATTGCCCGGAAGTCTTTCCACACATTGTGAATGGTCTTGGGTTCCAATCCTTTCGCAGTCAGAGAACGAATCCAATCGTTGACGGTGCCCGTGCGGACCTCTTCTATCGACATGTTGCCGAAGAAGGGACGGACGTGGTTCCGCAAACGGCTTGGAGTGATGAACTGCGAACTGATATGCAGCAAAGGCAATCGCTTCGCTTCCCAAGCATCTGCAATGCTGTTGAAAGTCACAGCGGGCTTCAAGGCTCTTTCAAGATGCTGGGGCTTGTTGACGCCTTCAGCTACGATGATGTCCATGAGCTTGTGCCGTGCTTCCGGTTTCGTCATTGAAGACTTCTCACCGAGAATTACGTGCGCATGTTCTCGCTTTTCGTTGCCGGGAACATCGCGCCAGTATCTGCCGTACCACTTGCAGCCAACCAAGCGAACTGAGCCCGATTGACCCGAACGTTTCGACATTGAGCGGCCTGCTTTCCGCTGTTGTCGAATCCGCGTTGCGGCAGGAACACTAACAGCCGAAGGCTCGCCATGTCTATAGGCCGCGCCTTCCGATCGTACTAGCTGGCCGGTTTGCGGAACCAATGCTGTCAATCTTGTATTCCTTGTCCTACTGCAAATCAAAAATCGTGCGGTGGTTCGCTCTGTTCAATTACTCCCCCGTGCGAGGGCTCTCCGGGGGAGCCAGCCCGCCGCAAATCAACCTGAGCCTTCATGAAAGTGTGCCGGGCATAATATTGGGTGTCGTGTTTGTCTTCGGCGCGGTAGTCAGCGATGCGCTGGATAACCACTTCGGGATCGTCGCCGCGGGCCAAAGCGCGCTTGGCGTAGGCCCAGTCGTGTTCGGATTGGCTTTTGCGGCCGGTGGCCATCGTCCGGTCGCGATGCCGGTAGTCGCCAAAGTGCCGCGGCGTCTTGGGCGAGTCTTCGTCAATCGTGAAGTCGCGGAGGGTGTAGACGGCATCGCTTTCCTGGCGCGCTTGAACGATGAATTCTTCGGGGAGTTTTCGGTTGGCGAATCCGGGTAAGCGCAGCACGCGCGTCGAGTCCGTTGCAGCTAGGTCGCCACCGAACTTATTTGCGAGGTTGCGCAGGAGAGACTCCGCTTCCTCCTTACTGAATCCGCTGACTCTCCATACGACCTGGTGTTTGCCGGGAGAGGTGTCGAGAACAAAGTTTGGCGGTGGCACTTCGGTCGAGTTTCGAATCGCTTCGAGAGCCTCATCACCCTTTCTGTCGAGGTCGAGGTAGACATGGTGGATGTCTTTTATACTTTGTTTCGTCCGGGCGTATGCGCCGTCCTTAATGGGGTTCATTCCCATGAATACGTCACAGCCACTGGCACTCTGACCCGCGAGCCAAGATTGAAACGGGGGACATGCGAAGGCAAAGGTGAGACCCGCCACTACAATGGCGACGAGCGAGAGGCCGCGAGCGATGGTGCTGGTGAAAGCCTGTTGCAGTACGCTTACGGCGTTTTCCCACGGCGAAGTTCCCGTCTGGCCAAAAGCAGGAGCTGCGAGGAATAGAGCGACCAAGCCGGTCGTCAAAAATCGAAAACGAACTGCCGATGAATGGAAACGCTTACAGCAAGATATGTTCATGGGTATGCCTCCACCGCAAATGGAAAAATCAACCATGTATGGCAGCGAGGGGAGGCCCTTGGCGTCTCCAGGCCAAGTGGTAGGGCTTCGGGCGATGCGGGAGCCTGCTGTTCACGCCACGTGGCCCCGATCAGTGTCGAGGCACAGTTGGAGCTTTAGCCCCATAAACAGCGTTGTCCCGCGATCGCGTTCGCCTTTACCTCAGGCCGTACGCGATGCAGAGCGGCGGACCGGGGAACCCGGTGTCGCGTTGCTCGCGGGAGTACGTGGCGAGAACTCC
>DATFVD010000050.1:0-9282 GCA_035260505.1 Terriglobales bacterium | reverse complement strand
TTTCGATCCCACCAAAGTCCGCTACGGCAAAATCATTCTGATGACTGACGCCGACGTGGACGGCTCGCACATCCGCACCCTGCTGCTGACCTTCTTCTTCCGCCATATGCAGGAGCTGATCAAGCGCAACAACGTCTACATTGCGCAGCCTCCGCTATTCGGCATCAAAAAAGGCAAGAGCCACCAGTACATAAAAAACGAGCACGAGTTCGTCAAAGTAATGGTGAAGCGCGCCTCCGAAGGCCTCATCGTTCGCTACGGTGAAGGCGCTGCCAAGCTGGAAGGCGCAGCCCTGACCAAGTTCATCACCGTGCTGAACGAGTACCTGGGATTCCTCGACAAATTAAACAAGCGCATCCGCGCCGAGGAAATTACCAGTCTGTTGCCCAAACTCGACCTGGCAAAACGCGCCGATTTCGAAGGCGACAAAAAGACGCCGCCAAAGAAAATCGAGAAACTTGAAAAAGAACTCAAGCGCCGGCAGAAAGACCTGAACTTGAAGAGTGTAGAAACCCGCTTCGACGAAGAACATAATCTCTGGGAAGTGCACTTCGTGAACGCGCAGGGCGCCGAGCACCTCATCAACTGGGAACTAGCCTCAACCCCTGAATGCCGCCAGCTCCTCACCAAGTTCAAGCAGATCGAGCAGTATCTCGAGCCGCCTTTCGTAGTCGAAAGCGTCCCCCGGGCAGCCAGGTCGGCAGCCGGCGCGGCGGAGAAAGACGAAGAAGAAAACGAAGAAACAGGCAATAACGACGAAAGCGAAAATCTGAGCGCGGCTGAGAAAGAAGAAGCCGGGAAAGCCCAGAAGAAGTCCGGCAAAGCGCCCGCGCTCAAAGGAAGAGCAAAAGAGCCCGAGATAGTCGAAAAAAACACCGCCCGCGAGCTCTTCGATTACGTCCTGAACGAGGGCCGCAAGGAGTACATAGTCCAGCGCTACAAAGGCCTCGGAGAAATGACCGCCGAACAGCTCTGGGAAACCACCATGGATCCCGAGCGCCGCACCCTCCTGCAAGTCCGTCTGGAAGACATAGCCGAGTGCGAAACCATCTTCACCACGCTAATGGGCGAAGATGTAGAGTCTCGCAGAAAATTCATAGAAGACAACGCCCTCGACGTGAAGAACCTGGACATCTAACAAAAACGATTGTCGCACGATGATCTACGCGAAGAGCATACTGGCCGGACTGCTTGCACTCATCGTGGTTCCTGTGTGTCTGCTTGTCATAGTTGTGGTTGGAACGGTGATCTATGCCTTGGTTCATCCAACGCCCGGGGAGGGTTCGATTGGTTGGGACCCGATTAGCCTGATTCGTATGAACCCCATGCTCTGGTCCGTTCCCGTCCTCATTTTCCTCATCGGCTTCATCTGGGAATACCGAAGACTTGCTAAGGGGCACTGATATTACCGTCTCCAGCAACTCTCGTTATCTCCGCCGCGCCCCATGCCAGATCGTGCCGATAACAACCCGTTGCCCCTGCACGCGGTACAAAACAATATACGGAGTGCTCCCAATCACCAACTCTCGAATCCCAGGCTCAGCCCCAACCCGCCCCAGATGAGGATGAGTTCTCAGAGCTTCGACCATGGCCACAATCCGCATAGCGAGCCGTTCCGCCGCCTCCGGTTTGTCACGCGCCACATATGCGCGAATCTCCCGCAGCCGTGTCCGCGCCAAAGCGGACCAGACAATCTCTACTGGCACAGCGTCTCGTCATCGTGTTCTTTGCCGCAGACGCACCTCGGAACCGGCAACTCATGCTCGGTTCCCCAGGACAGCAGCCAGGCCTTCATGTCCGCGTTCCTGATGTAGTGTCCCGACTTGATCTGCCGGTCCGCCTGACGAACTTCGGCCAGCATTCTTTCCTGATCGGAGACGTAAACTTCCACCGCGTCCGCGATCAGAAAATTCGAACTCCGCCCCGAAGCCTTCGCCAGCCTCGCCAGCCGTTTCTTGGTTTCCGGCTTGAGCCGAATGCTAAGGGTTGCACTCCGTGTGTTTGCCATGAACACATTTTACACCACGACGGCTGTCCGTTTTAACCGGTACTTAATACGAACAAGTGTCTCCGAACCAAGTGACGTTCGCTGGTTACCCCCAAGTTACTTTCTTCCTTCGCAGTTTTGGCGAGCAAACGCAAGTTCCCCCCTCATCCCCGTTCTCTCCACAAGACGCGGCAATCCGCGTCTCTACCACAGAGCAGCGAAGGCTTCCCCCAGCCATCGCAACCACGACCACAGGAAAAGGGGACATGCACAAACTTCTCACCACACTATTAAGCCTCAGCCTCACACTTTCCGCCGCCGCGCAGGACAACGCCAGCCTCGCGCCCTCACTCACGATCTACAACCAGAATTTCTTCGTTGCCCGCGATCACCTGACGCTGGACTTGAAACCAGGCGCCAACCACATCGACTTCGCCGGAGTCACTGCCCACCTCGAACCCGATTCCGTCATCCTCCGCGACCTCACCGGACGCCCGCTCCAGATCCTCGAGCAGAGCTATCGCGCCGACCCCATCTCCCAGGAAATGTTGCTCTCCTTTTACGAGGGCAAGACGATCGACTTCCAGGTACAACGTGGCGACAAGTTTGAAACCTTCGCCGGCAAGATCATTCGCAGCGGCTACGCATCCGGTGTCACCTACATCAACGGCTACCCGCAAGGAGTCGCGCCGCAGCCCATCGTCCAGGTCAATGGCGTTCTGCAATTCGGACTCCCCGGCCAGCCGCTGTTTCCCGCGCTCAGCGACGATTCCATCCTCAAACCGACGCTCACCTGGCAACTCGCCACCACCCAGGCCGGCCGCTCCGAAGCGGAAATCTCCTATGTCTCCGGCGGGATGACCTGGCAGTCCGATTACAACCTCGTCGTCTCCGACGGCGCCAAGAATTCCAACATGAACTCGCTCGATCTTGTCGGGTGGATCACCATGCAGAACCACAGTGGCAAGACGTTCGAAAACGCGCGTATAAGGCTGATGGCTGGCGATGTAAGCAAACTCCAGGGGACGGTCAGTCGAAATGCCTATCGTCTCGAGGCCAAAGCCGCGGACATGGCCGCCGCCGCGCCCGTCGTCAGCGAGAAGTCTTTCGACGAATTTCACCTCTACACTCTCGAGCGCCCGGCCACCCTGCACGACAACGAAACCAAGCAGGTCGAGTTTGTCCGCTCGACCGGCATCCAGTCGCAACGCCTCTACATTTACGACGGCGCGCAGATCGACCAATACGGCTACTACTCCCCCGAGCAGATCCGCAACGAGCCCGGATACGGCACCGCTTCGAATCCGAAGGTCTGGGTGATGCAGGAGTTGAAGAACTCCGAAGCCAATCATCTCGGCATCGCGCTGCCCAAGGGACGCCTGCGCTTCTACCGTCGCGACACCGACGGCAGCCTGCAATTCATCGGCGAGAACTCCATCGACCACACGCCCAAGGATGAAATGATCCGCGTCTACACCGGCAACGCCTTCGACATAGTCGGCGAGCGCAAGCGCACCAACTTTCACGTCGAGTCCAATCAGCACTGGATGGACGAGACCTTCGAGGTCCGAGTGCGCAACCACAAAAAAGAAGCGGCAAATGTGCGAGTAGTCGAGCACCTCTATCGCTGGAACAACTGGAAGCTAACCGGCCAGTCGAACCAGTCAAAGAAGCGCGACGCCCAAACAATAGAATTTCCAGTAGAAGTAGCAGCCAGCGGCGAGCAGGTAGTGACCTACACCGTTCACTATTCGTGGTAGCGAGCTTGTGTAGGGCGGACACTCCTGTCCGCCGCCGTTGACTTTGCTTGTCTGGAGGGACGGGCGCCCCCGCCCGTCCAACCCAAGCCAAACTCGTGCGAGGCATTCCAAATGACTCGATAGGGTTCTGGCTTCAAAGCGGTGCGGCGCCCTATAAAAGATAACTTCTGCTTTACCCGTAATCCGGACACAATAAACGTGTGGTTGGATCAAGCCTTCGAAATCCCAGCCCTATCAGTAACCCCAAACTTGAACAGGATCTTACCGCTGCGATTCGATTTCAAGGATTGCTTGAACGCCTCCTTGAACTGGTCGAGCGGGTATACATGCTCCACTGTGGCGGAGAGCGATCCATCCGCTACCAGGTCTCCCAGCTTCTGGTAAATCTCTTCGATCTCTGTGCGCGGCGCGTTCCGTATCCAATTGATGAGCCAGAATCCGTGGAGGCTGAGACCACGGTAGATGAACTCTGCGGGCGGCATAGCTGGGAACTGCCCACTTTGGATGGCGTAGACGACAACCGAGCCGCCAGGTTTAAGCGATTTGGCCAACTCGCCCACGGAAGTTCCTCCCACCATATCGAGGACGAGGCTCAGTTTCTTCCCGTCGAGAGCCTCCTCAATATCCTTGTGCAGGTGGTCGCTTTGGAGGACTACGCGGTCCCCTCCCCACTGCCGCACCTGTTCGGCAGCTTCTTCCCGCCGGACGACATTCAGCGTCTTGACTCCTGCAAGCTTCGCGAGCGCAATGATGTACTGTCCCATGGCCGCGTTGGCTGCGGTTTGACCGATCCAGTCGCCGGGCATCAGGGAAACGTACCGGTTCAGCAAGAGGTAGGCCGTAGCAGGGTTAATCCCTATCATCGAGAGTTGCAGGGGATCTCCTGCGTCGCTGACGGGCACGATGTTTCGCGTTGAGACGACGACTTCGTCCGCCCACGTGCCCTGCTCGTAGGTGGGAAGAATCAGGACTCGCTTGCCCCGCAGGGCAACATCTACCTTCGATCCGATCTTAGCGACTCGGCCGACACCCTCCGCGCCTACCGGGGATGGGAAAGCGGGCCGGATGCCGTAGATGCCGCGGACGAACAAAAAGTCCGACGGATTGACGGGGGCCGCTTCCATCGAGATGAGAACTTCCTCCGGGCCGAGAGCCGGTTCGGAGACGGTGTTGAGTTCGATGACCTCTGAAGGTTCACCGTGAGCTATGAGTTTCAACTGCCGCATAAGTGGACTCCTTTCGTTCGAAACTGGTTATGGTTTGACCGCGCGCGCCGAAAGCCAGAGCGCTCCCCCGGATTGACCCGATCCGAATAGAGCTTCAGCATCTTGTCGTAGAGTCCTCGCGCCGTCGTCGTTGTCCCGGCTACGCGGTCAAAATCGCGGATGTACTGCCGGGTCTCTGTTTCGTGCCCGGAGCCAGGTCGCTCGTGACAGCAGGTATGCCGGGCGTCACGAGCACCTCCCAGTTCAGAGACCCATTCATATTACCGCCAGTGCTCAAAGCCTTCTTGCCTGCATGTCTCATGCACGCCTCCCTGTAGACTTCACTGTTCACCCCTTAGACTTGGGCAACCCCTCCATCCACAAACAACTCCGTCCCGGTGATGTAGCTGCTGTCGTCGGACGCTAAAAACACGACCGCCTTCGCAACTTCATCAGCGGTACCGAACCTGCCGAGCGGAATGCCGTTGGAGATGGTCCGGATGACTTGCTCGGCAGCTTCTATCGAACGCCACGGGGGCGTATCCGTATAGCCTGGGCTGACCGCATTTACTCGAATGCGCCGACCCTTCAAATCGGATGTCCATGTTCGTGCGAACGAACGCACGGCGGCCTTTGTGGCGCTATAAACACTCCACTCCGGCGTTCCTTTACTGGCGACGATAGACGCATTCAGGATGATCGAAGCTCCGTCCGGCATCAGCGGAAGCGCCTTCTGTACCGTGAAGAGGAGACCCTTCACGTTGCCGTTAAAGAGCGAGTCGTAATGCTCCTCGGTTATCCTGTCCAAGGATGCGAATTTCGCGAAACCGGCATTCGCGAAAACAATATCGAGCTTTCCTTTCTCTCGTTTGATTTGTGCGAAGAGGCGATCAAGGTCGTCCAGGCTCGATACGTCTCCCGGTATGCCTGTGACGTTTCTTCCGATCTCCTTCACGGCCGCGGCCAACTCCGGTTCACGCCGCCCCGTGATGAAAACGTACGCGCCTTCGTTCACAAACTGCTTCGCCGTCGCCAAGCCGATGCCCGTGCTTCCTCCCGTAATCAGAGCCGTCTTTGTCGCTAGCCTCATGTTTTTTTGATTTCCTTTCTGGATTATTGATATAATCTCTAACAGGATTAGATTCATAATCCTGGTTTAGTTGCAGTTTTTTTTGGGGAGGGGCCACGATGGGCCATTCGAAGGCTGAAAAGGAGAAGACTCACAAACGCATTGTTAAGATCGCCGCCAAGCGATTCCGGGAAGAAGGCCTTGCCGGGGTCGGAATCGCAGAGCTGATGAAGGAAGCCGGCCTCACGGTGGGCGGCTTCTACAAGCACTTCGATTCGCGTGACGACTTAGTGGCCGAAGCGGTCAGCTCTGCATTCGGCAACTGGAAGACTCAAGTGGACGCCGCCGCATCTGGCGGGCCGCCGGTATCCTACGCAAAGCTGATCGACGACTATCTGAATGAAGCGCACCGCAGCAATCCGGGTACGGGCTGTGCCTTCAGCGCCCTGGCGCCGGAGATCGCGCGCAGCGACAAACGGACCCGTGCACTTGCCTCAGAACAGATCGAGAACGACATTCAGTTGATTGCCGCTTTGCTTCCAGGCAAGGACAAGCGGACGGCAAGATCGAGAGCGATTTTGACTTTCAGTGCGCTCGTCGGGGCGATGGCTCTGGCGCGCGCGGTATCGGACGAGGCGCTTTCGCGCGAGATCCTGAGCAAGGTGGCAGAGCTTCTGAAGGATTCTGCCTGAGAACACCAGTAGGGTAAAAGGGTTCACTGTCCGGTCGTCTGCTCAATGGCCAGCGACTAACAAGCCTGCAGATCATTCTGTCCGGTTGGTCGGCAAACCGGAAATTACTGCCAGAACCAGCCCCGAGGGTCAACCCTATGCGATCTGCCTGAGCTATAGCTTGTGAAGCGGTGCCCCGCCTACTCATTCGAACTCAACGCACGTTTAATGGACCATTGTTGCGGACCATTGTTGCGTGATGCTCTACCCATTCGCGCAGTTTGCGTAGACTTCCGGGCGACTACAGCCGTTGTCAATTTTCATCACAATCAGCCGTGTCCACTGTCACAGACAGCCAACTCGCCCGGTGCGAGAATAATCCCTGATCGGCCGGTGCCGAAGTGTGCCGGACTCTTAGCCGCTCTTTGACAATCGAACTTGAGGCGCTTAGCGGGCGTGAGCGAAGCGGGAGCCCGCTGCCGAAATCCTGAGCGAAGCGAAGGATCTAGAATCCGAGGCGCCTGGCGAGCGTGACCCGAGCGAGTCGAGCGGGTGAGTCCGCTTCCGAAATCTCGAGGAAGCGAAGTAATTTTTTGGAGCGTGAGACATTTGGAGAGTCTCCTTTCGGCTCCCCTCCCAACCCCGCGCCAATCAAAGCATTTGGAAGCTAAGTCCTTATTTATCTAGAATCTGGAGTTAAGTCCTTACCCCTCAATCGTTTAGCGGAAATCGGGGGGGGCAGAATACTTTAGCGATACTTTAGCGAAATGGGGTCCAGTACCAACTGGTAATTACTGTCGAAGCGGCTATGAAGTCTGCGTCTGCGGCTTCCGTCACAAATCACAAAGATGAAAGCGTCCGCGCACGCTTCGCGCCGTACTTCACCTCCGGATAAGCCCGGTCAAACAAAACCCACAGCGCACCGATCACGACGAAAACCAGGTAGCTACCCTCTGGCCCAACCGAACCGCCCGTCAGCCAATCGGGACCGTGCAATCTGGAGTTGATCAGATGCCCAGGCAGACTCGTTCCGCTGTCGGGAACGGAGTACAAAAAACTCTCGCCCCAATCCCAAGCCATGTGAAAGCCGATGGCCCACCACAAGTCGCCCGTCCGCCGCAGCGTCAGGCACAAAAAGAAGCCAATCAGTCCCGCCGCGACCAGCCCCGTCTTCGCTTCACCCGGATTGCCGCCGTGGATGTACCCGAACGCAAACGACAAAAGCGCCGCCGCCGGCCAGAAATTCATTCCCTGCGAGAGCACCCACTGCGAATAGCCGCGCATCAGGAAATCTTCAAAGAATCCCGTCAGCAGAAAAAGTAGTGCGTAATACGCCGCAAACTTAAATATGCGCGCACCGTGCAGTTCCAACGCGCCGAACTCAAACACGCCCGCGACGCGCAAAGCCAGCATCAGGACGCTCAGCGACACGATCCCCCACAGCGTCCCCACCCAGAAGGTTCGCCCAAAGGTGCGCCGCGCGGGCAATCCGAAGTCTCCGAAATGCCGGTCTTCAACCCGAGCCATCACAAAGCCCGGCAGAATCGCCGCCAGCATCATGCTCGCTTCAATCATCATCCGCCACCAGAGGATGCTCACATGCGAACGGAGCGACAAAAGGAGCCAGCCCTCCAATTGGAAAATGACAAACGCCGTCGCCAGGTAAATCAGCCAGCGCGTGCCTGGATAAATTCCCTTCGCGCCGACAAAAACATCGCGCAGCGGAGACTCGCGGCCATCGCCCCTCGTTGGTAAAGATGTTGGTAAAGACGTCGGTAAGGACGTTGATAAAGATGACGGTAGAGACAACGGTATTGACGCAGGTAGAGACGCAGGTGGAACCGACGCAGCCGCCATCGCGTCATCCGCCGTCACTGGCGGATCCGGCTCCGAGGAAGAAGGTGATAGCGGTTTGTTATCCATCATCGTCCCGGACATGGTAAAACACTCGGTCCCGCTTTGTTGCGGCATATGTAAAGAGAATGTTCCGCCGATTCCTTCAATCCGATGCTTTCCGCGCCCCGCAGTTCGCCGCCGCCGCGCTGCTGCTGGTCTATCTTCTGCAGTGCGTCTGGCTGGTCCGCGCCCAAACCCTGCATGCCTCGTTACCGGACTCCAACCAAGCCTTGCGTATCTACCAAGGCCTCGAACAGTGGAAAGGCGGCGCCATCGCAGGAACTCCGGAGTCGTTGCGCGCGGAAGCCGCCACCGGCTTGCCTTCTGCGGGACGAACCGGCCATCTCCGCGTGCGCGACGGATACGATCAGGACCGCTCGCCCCTCTACTACCTCGTCGCTGCCGCCCCCGTTCTGCTGCGCCCCGCTTCGTGGTTGCCGGAATCACTCCAGCCGTTGCTGGCCACAACCCCGTACCTGTTCTTCGGTGTCATGCTCGGAGGCTCGCTCTGGTATGTCGCCCGTCGCCTCTACGGCAATTCCGGCGGTTACATCGCACTCGCACTCTACTGCTTTTCCCCAGCCACGATCTTGAACGTGGCCGGTTCGCAGAGTCTGGGTGAAATGGGAGCCGTTTGGGGAGCATTCGGAACCGTCTTCACAGCCATTGCCGTCGCGCACACTCTCTATGCTCC
>DATFVD010000049.1:0-9809 GCA_035260505.1 Terriglobales bacterium | reverse complement strand
GCGATGAAGATCGCCGGCATGGGCTCGGACAACCTGCGCCAGATTGAAGTCGACAAGAACTTCGCCATGCGTCCGGAAGCACTGGCACGCCAGATCGAGTCCGACATCAATATCAAAGCCGGTCTGATTCCCTGCTTCGTTTGTGCAACCGTCGGTACGACATCTTCCAACGCAATTGATCCGGTCAGGGAAATTGCCCGCATCTGCCGCGACCACAATCTCTGGCTGCACGTGGACGCCGCCCTGAGCGGCACAGCCGCGCTCTGCCCCGAATTCCGCTTCGTGCACGATGGCGTGGAATTCGCCGACAGCTACTGCTTCAACCCGCATAAATGGATGTTCACCAACTTCGATTGCAATGTTTTCTATGTCGCCGACCGGAAGCGCCTGATCCAAACGCTTTCCGTCCTGCCGGAGTACTTGCGCAACCAGGCGACGGAATCCGGCGCTGTCATTGACTATCGCGACTGGCAAATTCCACTCGGGCGCCGTTTTCGTTCGCTCAAGCTTTGGTTTGTGATCCGGCACTACGGGATCGAAGGCCTGCAGCACCACATTCGCGAGCACGTGCGCCTGGCCCATCAATTCGCCGCCTGGGTGCGCGACGATTCGCGCTTCGAACTCGCCGCGCCCGCCCAGCTCAACCTCATTTGCTTCCGTTTGCGCGCGGCGGATCGTGCGGACCAGGGTTGTGCGAACCAGGATCATGCCAATCAACTCTTGATGGAGCGGCTGAACGGCAGCGGCGACCTGTACTTAACTCACACCAAGCTCGATGGCAAATTCACGCTTCGATTCTGCATCGGCCAGACCAACACTCAGGCTCGCCATGTGGAACGCGCATGGCAGCGCATCCAGGAAGAGACTGGGAAGCTTGGGAATTCCTGATGCTGTGTCTAGATGGCTCGTGTGGGGGCGCCCTCGCGAGCCTGCCCTGAGCGAAGTCGAAGGGTCCAGGCCCAGCGCAGCTCGGCAGTTGCCGATGGTCACCGCAATGTTGGATCCGCGATAAGGTATCTGTGATGGAGCGGGAAATTTCAGCGGGCGGCGTCGTGCTTCAGCAAATTTCTGGAGTCTGGCACGTCGCTCTGATTGAGCCGCGAAGAGAAGAGCCGCAGGTACAAGACCAGAAACCCGCAACTGCAAAGACTCCGCGCAAGCGCCGCGCCATACTAACCCTCCCCAAAGGCCTGGTGGACGCCGGCGAGAAACCGCAGGCTGCGGCCCTACGCGAAGTGCTGGAAGAGACCGGCATTTTGGCCGAACCGGTCACAAAGCTGGCTGACAACAAATATGTCTACGTCCGCACCTGGGGCGATGGCAAACGCGTTTTTAAAATCGTGAGTTTCTACCTGATGCGCTACGTATCCGGCGAAATCGACAACCTCGCCGCCGACATGCGGATCGAAGTCAAGCGCGCTCTCTGGGTGCCCCTCGCCGACGCGACTAGCCAGCTTGCATACAGCAACGAACGCAAGGTGCTTCGCCAGGCAGAGGATTATCTTAAAACGCAGGGCCTCTCTTCGTAGGGAATCCGCAATGATCTTTAGCGCAGCTCCCGATCGATCGCATTCTTTTCATCCGCCGTCAACCGTCTCACTGAGCCCTTCTTCAGATCGCCCAGTTCGAGCGGCCCGATCGACACTCGCACCAGGCGCAATACTCGAACATTGAGCGCTTCGAGCAGACGCCGAATCTGCCGGTTCTTGCCTTCGTCGAGAGTAATCTCCAACCAGCTGTTCTTGTCACCGTGGCGCAGAAGGCATACCCCCTTGGCACGTAAATGCTCGGCTGGTTTGTGCTCAAGAGAACTGCCCTCAACCGCGCACCCGCTAGCGATTTTCGCGAGCAGATTGTCGTCCGCAACGCAGTCGATTTGCACGTGATATCTCTTATCCAGATGACTGGATGGCTCGGTGATCTTCGCTGCCCACTCCGAATCATTGGTCAAGAGCAGCAGCCCCTCGCTCGCCTTATCCAGTCGCCCCACGGGACCAACCCATGGCAACCCCGGCTCCAGCAGATCGTAAACCGTCTCGCGCCCTTTCTCATCGGACGCGGTCGCCACCACGCCCCGCGGTTTATTCATGAGGAGGTAGATCGCCGTCTGTTTGTCGAGAGGCAAACCGTCGACCGCGATCCGATCCTGAGGCATTCGCACCGGCAGTTCGGGATCCCGCTCGATGCGGCCGTTCAGCGTGACCCGTCCAGCGCAAATCAAAACCACCGCCTGGGACCGCGAGCAGTAGCCCATTTTTGAAAGCACTCGCGCCAGACCAATTCGTTTTAGTGTCGTCACGTCCCCATGCTAAACGGATCCCGGCTCAGTAGCGAAAGCGCGTCCGGGTCCGCCGTTAAATCCGGCCAGGTTGGTGAAAATACGGCAACCTTCTTAAGAGGAATTGCCATCCTACGCCCGACGCCCACTTCGACAAGGAGCGTTTCCCATGTCAAAGACACTTATGCTAGCTGCGGTTCTTTTGCTTTCGGCAACTTGGCTCCAGGCGCAACAAGACTCCCAGATGGGGTCTGCAAAGCCGGAATCCAACCAGGCTGCCGACCAGACCAATTCGGCTTCCAGCAACACGGTTCAGGGCTGCCTCCAGGGCTCCAACGGGAATTTCACCCTGACCGATAATTCCGGGACCACGTATCAGCTTGCGGGTGATACCTCAAAGCTGACCGAGCACGTTGGTCACGAAGTCCAGATCAAGGGCTCGACTTCGCCGTCGAGTTCGGCCAGTACCGGCACGAGCTCACAGCAAACCTTAACGGTAGACAGCGTGAAGCATGTCTCCAAGACCTGCAAAACAATGGCCAAGTAGCATCTGAGCTTCCGGCGGAGCGCCGGATTCGAAAACTCACTCGGGTCGGATTTGTGTACCCGCCTCCCGCAACATCGTTGCGCAAGCGATTCGGGACCGTCTTCGGACGGTCCGTTCTTATTACCAACTTTTATTACGTAGGGAGTCAAGGGATTGGTGCGCGGAAAGGAATCGCGAACCTTCAATCTGCGGATTAAGAGTCCTACTGATAGTGAACCTAGAGCAATCCGAAAACCGTAATTCCGCTGTTCGTCCCGATATACATCTTCCCGTTCACCGCCATCAGCTGGGCAAAATGCGGAATCGGAGGTAGAGTGTCACGCCCATTTGTCTGCGATATCGCATACAAACTGACCAAGGTTGTAGCATCGTAAGCCGTCAGATTTGCGCCATTGAGCTGCCACAAGATCCCGTTCGTCGTGCCGTCAGAAGTAACGATGGGAGAATGTCCTCCGGCCTGCGGCGGCGTTTGCACCACGGGCGTGGTCGACAACATGCCATTGCTGAGCGCCCATCCCATGACGGGATATCCGGTGCCCGTTGAGTACACCATCCCATTCCAATAGACGAGGCAGCCCGTGTGCTTCGCCACCTGCGGGAGTTCCTGCACGATTTGCGTGTCTCCGGCCGTGCAACTGGCGCAGTACTTGCCCATGTTGTCGCGGTCGAGCAAGTACATCGTGCCTTCCTTTCCCACGGCCACGGCGAGGTGGGGATGCGAGCCGGTTTGATCGGGAAGTAACAGCACCGCGTCGTTGAGGTCCAGATCGTTCTGGCTGAGAAAAGCCTGGTTCCAAGGCGTGAACCAGTCCGCGACCTGCAGGCTGTTCCCTGATTGCGTGAGGCGGAATACACTGCTGCCGAAGTTCGTGCCCGGCGTAAGGTTCCCTTCAGCGGCTTCACCGTAGATGTTGGAGGCGCTGTCGGCCGAGAGACCTCCTCCTTTCATCCAAATCGAGGCCAGCGCTTTGCCGGGCTCGGTGTTGAAGGCGCCTTCCTGGACGAGGGTGGAAGCGTTGTATGAGATGACCCATCCTTGATCGCCGTAGGCATTGCACCCGTTCGATCCGAATGCCAGGTAGACATGGCCATGCGTCAACAACAATGCGGGACGGTTCGTCTCGGCATTGGGAACGAAGGTATCGGTTTGGCCGTTGACGGTGTAGGTTGCCGTGATTTGCACTGCGCCGCCGAACTTCTCGCTGCCATTCGTGACGTCAAGAGCATGCAGGCGGAAGACCGTGTTTCCGTTCTCATACGTCTTAGCGGCAACATATATCGTTCCGGTTGCGGAGTCGATAACGGGCGTCGCAACCACGCCAACTTCGGTCCATGCAGTCACGTTGGAACAGCCTTGCACGCTTATGGGAACGGGCGTCGCGCCGGGAGGGAGCAGGCTCACTTGCCAGAGCGGGCTCGCGTTCGCGCCGGTATTGCCGTCGGCATCGAAAGCGTAAACGGAGTCGTGCATGGTCGCTGCGTACACCACGTTGTGTTTACCCTTCCCCTGGATCGAGACGTTGGGAAGGTAGAGGCTTTGTCCGATGACCGCGCCGTCGGCGGCCATGTCGAACAGTTTCCCGAACATGTTCGGATTCACGTTGGTGAGGTTGAGGATGGTTTCATTGGGGTTTACACCAGTGCGCGCGTTGTCGTAGTGCCAAGTGGTGACCGTCGTCGAGCCAGGGCCAGTGGATGAATGTCCACCGCCTCCGCAGGAGCAGAGAATGGCGGCAGCGACAGATAAGACGAGCCTGCAGTAGTAGGAGTTCATCGCTCGCTTGCGCGGACACCGCGGCCGAGGCTATCCGGGCTACGCTTCGGCAGACGGAGACCGAACTACCCCCTTCTCGGCCATATTCCATTCCGCCGCAGCGCCATTTCTAGCATCGTTTTGAACCCAATCCCGCGGCCGGCAGGTCTTTTGGAGTCTCTTTGATAATGCGGAAGAAGATTTGGTTGCCCCTCACTTTTCCACCGCTTCGCAGCCTCCACAATCGCGAAAGGTGTTGAAGGAGAATGGTGTTGAAGGAGAAAGGTGTTGAGGGAGGATGGTGAGCGCGGTAGGAATCGAACCTACAACCTACTGATTAAGAGTCAGTTGCTCTGCCAATTGAGCTACGCGCCCGCGTCTGCGGCAAGGTGGGAATAGACTTTGATTATATCATCCGTTTCGCGCCGTCCCGTGCGTGATTGGGCGGCTTGCTGTTTCAATTTGTATATCGCGGTGACAACTTTCGCGGCTACCCTGGGTTTGGGTTTCCAGGAGGAGAGACCTATGCCATGGAACAAGAGTGCCCTTACAGCCCTGTTGGCCGGAATCATTCTCTCGGCGGCGCTTGCCGAAAACGCCGCTGCCCAAGCCCCCATTCGCGCCAGGCCCTCCACCATTCCCGGAACAGTCAGACCCCCGCGGCTCGAACCCTGCTGGGAGGTCGCGGGCCTTTCCAAGTCCGCGATACGGGAACGCCGAGCGATTGCACAGCAAGCGCGCCAGCAAGTTGAAGCGGTGTGCGCGAACTCATCGCTCTCAGCGCGGCAAAGGCGGCAGGAGATCCAGCGGATCCATCAGCAGGAACAGCAGCAGATCGAGGCCATAATCACGCCGGCACAGCAGGCTGCTATGCGCTCTTGTCAGGAGAGCCGCAACGGCGGGCATGGCGGCGGACGTCTCGGAGGCGGCCATGGCGGACCCTGCGGCGAAATGCCTGCTCCACACAACTCCGCTCCGCACCGTTCCAATCCGCAGCAGGATGACGGAACGCCTCCGAATGGAGCGGCCAACCCCAATTGAAATTAGACACAACTTGAATTTGACACTGGCCTGAACTGAACGCAGTGCGGTCCCACGGCGTCCCACCGCGATTATGCGGAGGCGGCTTCCTGGCTTTGTTCCACTACGGCCGGGTTCGAACTGGATATCGGTCTGCGAATCGGCAGAACCTCGGCCTGAGCCGGCGCTCGCCGCTCGATTTTTCCGATGACCGGTCTGTCCGGCGCACCCGCCGTGGACGCGGACACGAATCTGTTCTCGCTCCACAAACGATCAATCAATCGGCGTTCCCACGGGCGCAGAACTTGTTGCGGCAGCGAAAAGAAATTTCGGAAGGTCCAAATCAGATACGCGCGTTGCACAAGATTCGGCTGTATATATCGAGGTCCGATAGGCGTGTCCACTTCAAGAACGCCATCGGTAAGTTTTTCAATCCACATGACCTGGTTCACCTGGAGAAGGCGGCCAAACGCCGCCGCGCTTAAAGCGGGCAATTATTGCACCAGAAACGAGCATTGGGAAGCAATCTTTTTATCTTATGAACAAACTATTTGCGATTCCCTCCGGATCAACTTGAGAAAAGGCGCCCGATGGCAGCTTGGCGTTGAACTCAACCTATCGACTTTCAGCGGATCTCCGGCAACAAATCGATGCGGTCGATGGTAGCGGCAATGCCCATCCCCTTGCCTTCCGATTCCTCCACGCGGACGACCGACGCTTCGCAGAGCGTCCATCCGCCGGGCCCCAATCCCAGGCCAGGAGGCAGCATAATGACCAACTCCAGTTTGGAGCCCGCCTTCATCCCCGACTCGGAATAGAGGAAGATCCCCGATGAACTCAGATCGCGAGTCAAGCCCGCGTGTTCACCGCCCTCGTGACGCACCTTAACCGGGACACGAACCGGCGTCCGCTGGCGCGAGCGCCTCTCGTCGGTTGTAGGTTTCTCAGTCATATGCTGTGGAAGTGTACCCCAGTTCCCTGAAAAAGACGCTCCTCCCGAATTTTAGCGGGAGGAGCCGGGGAAGAATGCTTTATGGCTAGAAGGTGACCTTAAGGGCAAACTGCACTCCCCGAGGTCCCCCGCCACCGAGGAACGGGTTACCGATGCCGACGTCGCCGGTGGCGGTGAGGGGTAGGAAGCCCACTCCCAAGCCATTGTTTTGCAGCCCGTTGTTTGCCGGGTCGGCAATGAAGTTCGGCAATAGTGGGTTGGAGAAATTTGGATGATTAAACAAGTTGAAGAGCTCAGCCCGGAATTGCAGGTTTATCCGTTCGGTGATAGCTGTGTTCTTGACCAAGGAAACGTTGAACTCTTTGAAAGCCGACGCCCGAAGAGAGTTACGCCCCATGTTCCCAAAATGCCTTGTGCCAGGAATGCAATTGGTGTCACTTGTTCCCGACGCGTCGAAGGTGCACGGCACTGCAAATCCAGCGAGGTTTAGAAAGGTGAAAGGGGCACTTCCATATTGGACCGAAACCACATCTGGCCGGTCGAAGCCCTGACCTGCACCGGAGAAGTCACCTTCGAAATTGTAGTTCAGATTAAAAGGTTGACCGTCCTGCAGATTCAGAACTCCGTCAATGCCCCAACCATTTTTTAGCTTCGAGAAGGCACCACCGAACTTCGGCAAATCATAAGCGAAATTCCAGGTGAGGCGTCGCCGAATGTCGAAGTTCGAGTTGCCGCGCTCAAGGTTGGCGCGTGTGCTGTCCTGGGGTTGAGCGGCGTTGGGCACGAAGTCTTCGCTGTCGCTAGCGTTGTCGATCGAATGCGACCATGTGAAATTGACCATCGAGGTCAAACCATGCCAAGCATTGACTCGCAGGCTGGTCTGGATCGCGTGGTAGGTGGAACTTGCACTCGATTCCTCCTGATTGATGTAGAAAGCGCTAGAAAACTGTCGTGGTACACCGTAGCTGTTAATGCAGTCGCATGTGGTATCCGCACTAGTTATCGCCGCCTGACTTGGCTGATTGATGTCGCGGAAGCGAAACAGTTTGGTGCCTTTCGCTCCGACGTAGCCCACTTGGACTACCGCCGCGCTCCCGAACTGCTGTTGCAGATTTAAATTGAAGTTCTGCGTGTACGGGGTGCGCAACTTTGGGTTCGCTCCGAAAAAATCACCAAGTGGTGACTGGTCACTATAGACCGGGTTGGTTGGCGTGATTTGAAGCCCACTCAGTCCGGCTGACGTCATCGCGGCGGGTCCCGTGCCCGCGTAGGCCGGTCCTGGACAGAACACGCAGTTGTAAGGCAGGTGGCCGAGGAAGATATCCTGCGCAAAGGCATCATAGAACAGACCCCAACCACCTCGTATTACCGTGTGACCCTTGCCGCTGGGATCGTAAGCAAAGCCGAAGCGGGGTGCAAAATTGTTGCGATCGGGCTCATAAAGACTCGATGGTCCACCACCTGTACCGACACGTACAAGCGCATCAGCGGTCGGATTAAACTGGTAGAACAAATTGTTCTTCTCGCCAGTCACGCCAAAATAGTCCCAGCGAACACCAAAGTTCAAAGTCAGTTTCGGAGTCAAGCGCAAGCTATCTTGGAAGTACAAACCATGGCTGTTTTCGAAGCTGTGGCGTTTGCTGAAACCTGCGGCTTGACTGCCACCTGCCGGCATCCCCAGCAAGAAAGCCTCTAGCGGTGTGAGATTGTTGGCCCCCCCCAAAGGATCTGCAATACTGTCGTCAAAACTCAGTTTCCCTCGAAAATTGACATCCTGTATCAACTGGATCGTCGTGCGACGGAACTCATAACCAAACTTTACGTCGTGACGGCCAACCTTCCAGGAATAGTTGTCAATAAAGTGCCAGTTCGCATCCACTCGTGAGCGAGGCACGGAAGATGCGGCACCAAGCACAGAAAATCCACTGACCGATATCTTAGGAAGGCCAAAATCGGACGAGCCAACGTTTGTGTTCAGGCCGATAGAAGACGGATCAAAGCTTCGATCTTGGGGAAAAAATCCTTCCACGAAACGATTCCACCCCAGACGCGCTTCATTGACCTGACTGTCATTCACGACCTTGACATAGGAAAGCGAGACCAGCTGAACCCGTGTGGGCGTGACTGTGTTAAAACCGGGAGTGATACCCCCTGCTTGCAGAGCAAGTGGAAAGCTCTGATCACTGTCACCGAAATAATAGCGCCCGGTAAGCAAGTTATTTTGATTGAAATTGTGATCTAGCTTGCCGATGAAACTGTCGACTCGGTTCTTGATCTGGGTGACGGTTCCGATGTTGAGGCCGCTGCCGGAAGCGGGCGCATGCCATGGATTCAAAGCAAGTAAATTGACCATCGTTTGCGAGATCAGTCCGGTTTCCCCACGATTCGCCAGATCTGCTTCCGCGGCACTGATTTCATCCGGCCCGGGAACGTTGTTGAGCCCCGCCAACCCTCCCGTCTCGCGCTGGGCCTCGTAATCAACATAAAAGAACGTCGTATTTTTAACCAGAGCTCCACCCAGCGAACCTCCGAACTGGTTGTTGTGGAAACCCGCTTTGGGATCGGGCGCAAAATTAAAATAGTTCCGTGCCCCCAACTGCCCCGTGCGCCAGTACTCCAACAGGGAGCCGTGCAACTCGTTTGAGCCACTCTTGGTGACAATGTTGATGACCGCACCTGAGTTCCTGCCATACTCCGCTTCGTAATTAGACAGCACGCGCAGTTCAGCCACCGCATCAATCGGCAGAATCGTCGCGGGGTCGCCGAACACGCCCGCCTCATTGATCGCGGGGTCGTTGCGATACCCATCATTCATATCGGTGCCGTCAAGCAGAAAGTTGTTGGCACGTCCGCGAGAGCCGTTCATCGAAAAAGTGCCGAACGAGCCTGGAGAATCCGAAATCTGGTCTGGGGAGCCAGCCACACCGGGGTTCAAGTAGATAAGCTTGGTGTAGTCACGTCCGTTAACCGGCAGATTCTCGATCGTGGTGGTGGTGAGAGTTCCACCGAGCTCGGCAGAGGTCGTCTCGACGCGACTAAGCTCCTCGCCCGAGACTTCCACTCGCTCTGTCACCTGGCCTGTCTTGAACGCTACATCCACCCTGCGTTCGGTGGCTACGTTCACCTCGACGCCGTTCGTGACTGCGGTCTGGAAGCCAGTCTGCGTCACGCTCACCGAGTACGTCCCGATCGGCAACTCAGGCACGGCGTAACTTCCGTCCGCACTCGTCGCCGTCGTGCGCTCCAGTCCCGTCGCCAC
>DATFVD010000048.1:0-11359 GCA_035260505.1 Terriglobales bacterium | reverse complement strand
CACTCGAACAGCCGGTCGGTGGCAGAGTTGGCGATGGGGGAGATCATCCTGCTGATGCGGCGGACGTTTGAGGCGAGCACGCAACTGCATAGCGGGGTGTGGAATAAATCGTCGGCGGGATCGCACGAAGTCCGCGGACTGACGCTCGGGGTTGTGGGCTACGGGAAAATCGGGTCGCAGCTGTCCGATCTGGCCGAAGCGCTGGGCATGCGGGTGGTGTTCTACGATGTGGCGCATGTGCTGGCGCGCGGAAATGCTCGCGCTGTGAGCTTTCGCGAGTTGCTGGAAACTTCCGACGTGATCACTTTGCATGTGGATGGGAAGGCGCAGAACCGGGATTTGTTTGGGGAAGATGAGATCCGCGCAATGAAAGACGGAGCGTGCCTGATCAATTTGAGCCGCGGGTTTGTGGTGGATCATGAGGCGCTGGCCCGGCATTTGAAGAGCGGAAAGCTGGGAGGAGCGGCGGTGGATGTGTTTCCGAAGGAGCCGGAGAGTGGCGGCGCGTTTTCAAGCCCGCTGAAAGGGCTGCCGAATGTGATTTTGACTCCTCATATCGGTGGGAGCACTGAGGAGGCGCAGCAGAACATCGGGCAGTTTGTTTCGGCGAAGATGATCGATTATTTCGCGAGTGGGAATTCGCTGCTGAGCGTGAACCTGCCGCAGTGTCATCTGGACTATGAGCCGGGATCGCACCGGCTGATGCATATCCACCATAATGTGCCGGGAATCCTGCGAGCGATCAACCATATTCTCGCGGATGAGGAGATCAATATTGAGCGGCAAGTGCTGGATACTCGCGGGACGCTTGGGTATGCGATTTACGACATCAATCGAGCGTGCGATGAGCAGTTGCTGGCCAAGTTGCGGGCTGTTCCGCATACCATTCGGGTGCGGGTGCCGGGAGAGTGCGGTTAGTTTGCGGTTGGTTTGCGGAAGTGAAGGAAAACATAACCACTGAGGGCACAGGGGTGCACAGGGATGCACAGGGAAGACCGAGTCAAAATCAGCTGGAGGCGGACGCGGCGTTCGTCTTAGCTGGATTGGTGGTTTCGGCGGTGGCGGCGACTGCCTCGATGTTGGGACCCGGAGTGGTTACTGGGGAGGCGGGGATTCCATTGATGTAGATGGCGGTGGCGACGGTACCTCCGCGCACGGTTTCGCCGGCGGGCAGAAGGCCAACCGCCCGGTTTCTTCCCGAACCCTTGGCTTGGTAGAGGGCATAGTCGGATAGGACGAGTACTTGCTCGTGATCCACGAGCTTCGGTTCTATCGCCACCCACGGAAAAACCGCCCAGCCGATCGAACAGGTGATGCGCATATCCGCATCGGCGCCTTCCACTCGATACGGCCTGGATCCAACTGAATCGAGAATGCGATTCGCGAGAGTGTGGGCTTCTTTACGGTCGGTATAGCGCGACAGAAGGAGGAATTCCTCGCCGCCCCAGCGGATCACGGCATCGGAAAGCCTGGCGGCGGAGTTGATGCGACGCGCCACCTCGGTCAAGACCAGATCTCCAATCTTGTGCCCGAACTGGTCATTGACCTTCTTGAAATGGTCGATGTCGATCAGATAGAAGACCATGTCACGATTGCGCAGGTCGGCGGATGGATTGCTCACAAACGAGCGCATCACCTGTTGCACATCGGCCTCGATCGAATTCGTGAAGAACCGCCGGTTGCGAACGCCGGTGAGCAGGTCGGTCAGCGAAGCGTCAAGCAACTCATGATTGGCATTTGCCAGTTCGTTTTCCAAGCGGGCCTGTTTCACGATGCCGACAAAAGCGAAGACCACAACGGCCGCCAGCGACAACACAACGCGAAATTTCCAAATCGAATCAGGCAGACTTCGGTCGAGGAACGACCAAGCCGCCAGGAGGGGCAGGATCAAGGTAACAGGAGCGGCCAGACGCGAAGCCCACCGCCAGTAGCGTTCGCTGTCGGGATCGCTGCGCTCCGACGCGGGTTCCAGACGGTGCGCCATCAGAGCGGCAAACGTCATTCCGGCGAGGCAGGCTGCCGTCGTGGAATCGTACCAACTGCCGCTAAAGTAAACGCCAGCTTCGGCGAGCGTATCCACAAAGTATTCCATGACCGTGTCAAAGGCGACGATGCAGGTAAGGAGGGCGTAGAAATGGCGCCATCGCCCGGAGCTGTGTAACCAGCCATGCGCGACGATTGAAAGTAAGACCACGTCCTCGGCGAGTGCGAGAAACTTGTAGGCCGGGCCATATGAATGCGGTTCCGGGGCCAGGTATTGCCATGGAATGACGAGAAACAGATACAGGTACAGACCAGCCATTAGAAGTAAGAGCAGATCAAGCGTGCCCAGACGCTGATGTTGCGGGGTCGGCTCCACGTGAGGCCGTAGAGCAAAACCTAGAATAACAATGATCCAGGCAAGAAAAACCCCGGCGTCCCCCAGGCTCATGGCGGGCGTTTGCTTCACCACCAGTTCCCAATGCATCCACAAGATCTGGCTGCAGGATTCGATGGCGTACCCGCCGCCGAGAAGGATCCACACCAGACGTTGCCGGCGGGGGCCGTTGAATGCGTTCCTGGTGAAAGCAAGAGAAGCGGAGACCATCAGGAAGAAACTGATCGAATCGGTGATCGCGGTGAGCCGATAGGATTTCGGGAGAAGCAGGGACGCGACCGCTTGTGCGATCACCAGGCAGACGACGACCGAAGCCCAAATCTTCGAGTTGGATCGAAGACGCACTATTCCCCCATTCTTATGGAATTACAGCCTGTTATGCGGGAGAACCCAAGTAACAGAAGTAACGCCCAAGAACCTGGTGCGTTTCGGAGAGACCTGTCAGGAATTCGAGGCAGCTCGGCGGAGGCGGTCGTGCACGGCTTCCCACTCGGGCTTGTTGGGCGGGAGGTCGACGGCGATCCAGCCGTAACCACCGAGATCGGCCTGGTGGAGAATGTCGTAGAGCGTGGAGGCATAGTCGGCGGCAGCGGCTGGCATTTGGATGGTCTGGACGGACTCACGTGATGGCAGGTGCTGGTGCTGGAGATAGACTCCCTGACCCTGGTCTGGCAATTTCCCGTCCCTCACCAGAAATAGAGGGGTGATGCGCGGGCTGTAGTGGCGGGGGTGCATTCCGGGCGAGGCATGGGCTCCGGCTTGGGCTTCCTGCGCAGAGGCGACCGGCCCGACTATCGCTTCCAGTTCCGTCCGCGAGATTCCGCCAGGACGAAGCAGGGTCGGGGTGGGCTCGGCTAACGAAAGGACGGTGGATTCGATACCTATGTCGCAGCGGCCGCCATCGAGGATGTAATCGACGTCGCTACCGAGACCGCGCCGGACGTGGTCGGCGGTGGTGGGGGAGAGCTCAGTGAAGCGGTTGGCGCTGGGCGCGGCGAGTGGAACGCCAGCGGCATGGATGAGAGCAAGGGCGATTGGATGGGCGGGCATACGGAGACCGACAGTGGGAAGGCCAGCGGAGACTATGGCCGGGATTGTCCATGACGAAGGTGCTGCCGAGTTTTGCTCGGCTGGGCGGACGAATGCGTGCGCCGCCGGGTGGGACTTGGGAAGCACCAGTGTTAGAGGCCCAGGCCAGAATCGGCGGGTCAGGCGGTCAGCGATTTCTGGCCAGTTCGCAACTAGTGACTGTGCCATTTCGATGGATGCTACGTGCACGATGAGGGGGCTGGTGGCGGGCCTGCGTTTGACGGCGTAGATGCGGGCTACGGCTTCGGCGTCCAGGGCGTTGGCTCCAAGACCGTAAACGGTTTCAGTGGGGAAGGCGACGAGGCGGCCGGCGCGGAGGAGCCGGGCGGCGTGGTCAATCTCGCCGGGATCGGCGGGGTGGGGCATAAGCGATTGTAGATTGCGGAGGTCGGTTGCAGATTGCGGAAGTCAAAACCTTAACCACAGAGGTCACAGGGGAACACAGAGGAACACAGGGGCCGGCGTATCGCCATAAGTGAAGACCGGCACTGCGATCGCGTGATAATTCATGCGGCGGAGTAACGGGCGTCTCGCTCGTTCAGCCGGGCGGGGATCCCGGCTCTCCACCGCAAGCTTGCGAACTACTTCTTCTTGTCGTCTTTCTTTTCTTGTTCTTCGACTACAAGATTGTTGGTCACTGAGAATGCGCCATGGACGCCGTTAGCCTGCATGCCAGCGATCGTCTTGTCCATCTCGCGGGCGACCACGCCTTCGAGGGTGATGTGGCCGTTTTTGACGATGATGTGAATCGGAGGAACAGCGCGCAACTGGTACTGGCTGAGGACTTCGTTGCCGTAGATGGCGCGGTAAGCGGCGCGGCGGATTTGATCGTCGTTAATGGAGGTGGGCAGGACCTCGATATTGTTGACGACCTTCTCGACGCCTTCAATGTGCTTGACAGCGTTTTCTGCGTCGGACTTGAGGGTGGGACGCGAGACTTGTCCGAGCAGGGTCACGGTGCCATCGGGGTCGACCTTGTAGGCGAGGTTATCAAACACGCCGTAAAAAGGAAGCATCACGAGTTCATGACGAACTTCCTTGACGATCCGATCGATGCCCTTCTGACTGATCGCGCCAGTTGGTTGGTTGTTCTGGGTGGTGGGACTGGCGAGAGCCACCGTCGAGAAAATCAATGGGAAGGTAAGAACTGCGAGGAGTGATTTCTTCATTGTTTTGACCTCACGCAAGACTTCTTACAATGTGGGGAGACCCGTGAGCTTTTCGCACTTTCAGACGTTGGAAAGTGCCAAGGAGTTGCTTTTTTCTTTCCGCTGGCGGCCGACGCCCGCAAGCATACTCTAATTCGCCGACTTCAGGCCGAACGACCGGCAATGAAACGCCGAGGTGTCCAGCCGCGCTCGGATTGGACCGCGGCAGGCTTGGGCGGCTGTCCTTGCGCGGAGGGGCGAGGGCGCCCGTCCTCACTTTGCTTAGGCTGTTTTCGGTTTGCGGCGGCGCTCCCGGAAGCCCTCGATCAGCAGGTAAAGCACGGGGATAAAGAACAAATTGAGGATCGTGCTCATGATCATGCCCCCGAAGACGGTGGTGCCGACGGAGTGGCGTCCGTTCTCGCCCGCGCCGCTGGCGGTGACGAGGGGGACGACGCCGAGAATGAAGGCTAGAGAGGTCATTAGAATAGGACGCAGGCGGATGCGGGCCGCTTCGATGGCGGATTCGAGAATGGTCATGCCGCGTTCGCGCAGCTGCTCGGCGAATTCCACGATCAGAATTGCGTTCTTGGAGGAGAGGCCTACCAGCATGACGAGTCCAACCTGGCAGTAGACGTCGTTCTGCTGGCCGCGGATCCATTGAGCGGACAATGCCCCTAGCAATGCCATGGGTACGGCTAGCAGAATAATGAAAGGGAGCACGAAACTTTCATACTGCGCCGAGAGGGTCAGATAGACCACGAGCGTTCCGAGACCGAAGAGGATGAGGGTGGTGGATCCTGACGCCAGCTCTTCGAGCGAAATTCCCGACCATTCGTAGGCGTAGCCCTGAGGCAGGGTCTTTGCCGAAAGCTGCTGCATGGCTGTGATGGCTTGACCGGAGCTGAAGCCTCGGGCGGCGGAGCCGTCGATTTCCGCCGAGCGGAAAAGGTTGTAGTGATTGATGACCTGAGGCGCAGCCGTCTGGGTGATGCTGACTAAATTTTCCAGAGGGACCATGGAACCGGAATCGGAGCGAACGTAATACTGCCCGATATCCTGCGGATGCGAGCGAAATTGTTTGTCGGCCTGCACATAAACACGATAAGACCGGTTATTGAAATCGAAGTCGTTGATGTAAGCCGAACCCATGTAGACGCTAAGGGTGTCGGTGATCTGGCTGAGCGGGATGTGCAGGCTCTTGGCTTTTTCACGGTCGATGGTTACGACGTATTGCGGATCGTTTGCGGTGTACGTGCTGAATAGTCCGGTGAGATCTTTCTCCTGGCGCCCGCCGGCCGCGCGGATCAGGTCGTGAGCGGTTTTGTCGATATCCTGAAGGGTGTGGGTGCCCTGATCGAGGAGCTCGAATTGAAATCCGCCAAACGTTCCGAGACCCTGCACGGCGGGCGGTTCGAAGGGAATCACGATCGCGCCGGAGATCCCGAACAAGGGGCCGCGGAGTCGATGGATGATCGAGGCGGCGGTGTGCTCGCTGCCCTTGCGTTGCGCGTAAGGCTGGAGCGTCAGGAACGTGAGACCGGCGTTGGGAGTGGCGCCTCCAAAGCTGAAGCCGGCGACGGCAAAGGTGCCCCTGACTTCAGGAATACTTTTCGCGATGGCGGTTACTTGCTGGCCAATCCTCCTGGTGTAGTCAAGCGAAGCTCCGGTGGGCGCTTGCACGGCGACGATGAGATATCCCTGATCTTCAGTGGGGACAAAGCCCTGGGGCACTTTCCCAAAGACGAAGTAGGCGAGACCGAGTCCGGCGGCAAACAGAATCAGAGCGACGATTTCGAAGCGCAGTACCGTGCGCAAGACGCGAACATAGCCGTTGTTAATCGCGGCCAGTACGCGGTCGACGCGCTTGAAGAACCAGTTCTTTTCCCCGTGCTGGCGACCGAGCAGGAGCGCGGAGAGCGCAGGCGTAAGGGTAAGCGCGTTGAAGGCGGAGATGGCGATGGAGAAGGCGATGGTCAGGGCGAATTGGCGGAACAAAATGCCGGTTGTTCCGGGGAAGAAGGCCACGGGCACGAAGACGGCGACCAGCACCAGTGAAGTGGCAATCACCGCGCCAGCGACTTCCTTCATGGCGTCAACCGAGGCTTTGACGGGATCGGACTCACCTTCCTGGAGATGGCGCTCGATATTTTCGATAACGACGATGGCGTCGTCGACTACCAGGCCAGTGGCGAGCGTAATGCCGAACAGCGTCAGCGTGTTGATGGAGAAGCCGAGCAGCTTGACGAACGCGAAAGTGCCGATGAGGGAAACCGGGATGGTGACCGCGGGAATGATGGTGGAGCGCCAGTCTTCGAGGAAAACGAAGATGACCAAGATGACGAGGACGATGGCCGTGCCGAGCGTCGAGACTACGTCGCGGATGGATTCGCTGACTGCGTCGGTGACATCGAAGGCAACCTCATATTTCATGCCGGGCGGAAAGTGCTTGGAAAGGCGATCGAGTTCGGCGAGACATTTGCGGTGTACGTCTAGCGCGTTGGCGGTGGAAAGCTGGGTGACGGCGAGGCCAACCGCGTCGCGCCCGTTGTAGTCCAGATCGGTGCCGTAGTCTTCGGCTCCGAGCTCGGCGTGACCAACGTCCTTCAGGCGGACAAGCGTGCCGTCGGCATTGCTCTTCAAGATGATGTTGTCGAACTGAGTGGCTTCGGAAAGACGGCCGACGGCGCGCACGCTGATCTGGAAATCCTGGCCGGGCATCGCAGGCTGCGAACCAACTTGCCCGGCGGCGACTTCAACGTTCTGTTCCGCGAGCGCGCTAACCACATCGTCGGCGGTAAGGGCACGGCTAGCCATGCGAACAGGATCGATCCACAGGCGCATGGAATATTTCCGTTCGCCGAAGATGAGGACATCGGCAACGCCGGGGACGCGCTTCAGCGTGTCGCGGACATATACGTCGAGGTAATTGCTCATGAAGAGCGTGGAGAAGCGGCCGTCAGGCGAGAAGACGCCGGCACCGAAGACGAAGTTCTGCGAGGTCTTGGCGACGGTGATTCCGATTTGTTTGACCGCGTTGGGGAGACGTCCCTGAGCAGTGTTGACGCGGTTCTGGATGTCAACGGAGGCGAGGTCGGGATCGCGGTTGATATCGAAGGTGGCCGTAACCGAGCTGACGCCGTTGTTGGTGCTGGAGGAGGTAATGTACTTCATGCCTTCGGCGCCGTTGATCTGCTGCTCAAGAGGCGTGGTGACGGCAGACTCGACGGTCTGGGAACTGGCTCCGGTATAGATGGCGGTGACGCCGACCTGCGGGGGCGCGAGGCTCGGGAATTGTGCGATGGGGAGCGTCGGGATGCAAACCGCGCCCGCGAGAATAATGAGCAGGGCGCAGACAGTGGAGAATACGGGGCGATGAATAAAAAAGTCGACCATAAGAAACAGTTCTCAGTTCTCGGTTCTCAGTTCTCAGACTTTAGCGCTCGCTGCTCGCTGTTTTGTCAGAGCTGGTTTCGGGAGACTCTTCTTTGGGGCTTTTCTTAGCTGCTGCTTTCTTGCGGGACCACGGGTACGCCATCGACTAGAAACTGGGTTCCGGAGACGACTACTTTGTCGCCGGGCTTTACGCCGTCGATCACGACATAGTTGTTGCCGACGATTTGGCCGATCTGGAGTGGCTTCTGGTGGACCACGTATCCACCTTTCTGGTCAGCCTCGGCGACGAAAGCGAAATAGAGGCCGCCGATTCGCGACACAGCTACGACCGGAACGACTGGCTTCTCCTGGCTGCCCCAGATCACGCGTGCACGGATGAACTGGGCGGTGCGCAAGCTGTCTTTCGAGTTCGCGATTGTCGCTTTGGCGAGCACGGACTGCGTCGTGGTGTCCACTTGCGGCGAGATGAACGTGATACGGCTGGTCGCGAGCATGTTTCCTGAACCGTCGACGATCTGGACGGGCAGATTCACTTTCAGCTGCGCAGACTTCTCGATGGGAACATAGATGTAGGCTTCGAGGCTACCGGGACGGTCAACCGTAGTTAGCGTGGTGGTGGTGAGGACACGGTCCCCGACGCGGACGGGAACATCTCCGACAATGCCGGCACGGGGAGCGACCACCTGGTAGTAGTGCAACTGGACCTGCTGCTCGCGGACCTGAGCCTCGAGCGAGTGCAGTTGCGCCTCGGCAGCGTCGAGGGTCGCGCGGGCCTGGTCGAGTTCCTGCTTGCTGACTACGCCGGCGTTGGCAAGGCCGCTGACGCGGTCGTAATTCTGCTGCGCCCATTTGACCTGCGCGAGCTGGGCGGCACGCGCTTCCTCCTGACTTCGGACCGTGGCCTGCTGCTTGGCGGGATCGATCTGCATCAGGGGAGCCCCGACGGCCACCCGTTGACCGGAGTGAACGAAGATCTTCGTAATGATGCCTTCGACTTGCGGCATGACGAGGGCGGAGTCGCGGGATTTCAAGGTGGCGACATAGTCGGTGGTGTCATCGACCTTCTGGGCCTTCGCCGTTTGCACCTTGACCGGCATGGCTTGCGGAGCGGCAGCCTTGGCTCCCTTGCCGTCGCCGCAAGAGGTTGCGAAAACGAGCACGGCCAGCAGAGCGCCGGGCAGAATCAGAGATGACGTTCTTGCGAAGCATTGAGACATATAGTCGCTCTTACCGAAATTCCTTAGTCTGCGGAAAAAACGGGATCGACCCGTCGACCACGCCATCTTAGATCAAACATTGATTCATGGTAAAGGCAGGAAGCTCCGACGGATTTCCGGTTTCTGCTAGATTGTTTTGTTATGAAACCAAGTCGAAGTTTTGCGAGCGACAACAATGCAGTAGTACATCCCGAAGTGCTGGAGGCGATACGGCGAGCGAACCAGGGACACGTAGTGGGATATGGAGATGATCCGCAGACAGAATCGGCGGTGCGAAAATTCCGGGAGCAGTTTGGATCTGATGTAGAGGTCTTTTTTGTCTTCAATGGGACAGCGGCAAATGTGCTTAGTCTGCAGGCGCTGACGCGGCCGTTTCATGCGGTACTGTGTCCCGAACTGTCTCATATTTATACGGACGAATGCGGCGCACCGGAAAAGTTTACCGGCTGCAAGCTGATACCACTGGCAGCGCCGGGCGGGAAGCTGACGGTGGAAATAGTGGCGCAGGCGTATCACGGAATTGGGGACCAGCATCACGTGCAGCCGCGGGTGGTATCGATTACGCAATCGACTGAAATGGGGACCGTGTACAAACCGGCGGAAGTCGAGGCGCTGGCGCGATTTGCCCATGACCGCCAGATGTTTCTGCACATGGATGGGGCGCGGATTTCAAACGCCGTGGCCGCGCAACAACTTACCCTGCGCCAGGCGACGCGCGATCTGGGAGTAGATGTGCTCTCGTTTGGCGGGACGAAGAACGGGCTGATGGGTGTGGAGGCGGTGGTGTTTTTTCATCCGGAACTCGCCGAGGATTTTTTGTTTGTGCGCAAGCAGGGGATGCAACTGGCATCGAAGATGCGCTATATGTCGGTGCAGATGGAGACGCTGCTGACGGACGATCTTTGGCGGCGCAATGCGGAGCACGCGAACCGAATGGCGCGCCTGCTGGAACAGGAAGTAAAGAAGATTCCGCGGGTCAAGATTGTGTATCCGGTGGAGGCGAATGGGGTGTTCGCGCAAATTCCGCAGGAGGCGATCGAGAAGATACAGGGGCGGTACTTCTTCTATGTGTGGAGCGAGGAGGAGTCGGTAGTGCGCTGGATGTGCTCGTTCGATACGACCGAAGAGGACGTCAGGGAGTTTACAGAGTTTGTGGCGGCGGTGGTGAGGGACGTCTCGAACTGAAGACCGGCAAGACTATTTCTTCTTGGCTGCCCTAACCTTCGCCCATCGTGCCCGCTGCGCAGCGGCGATTCTCTTGCGTCCCGCAGCCGAAATCATTCGTCTCCGGGGAATTGCTGCTGCTCCACGCCTGCTCCCTTTGCCTCCGTGGAGGAAGACTTTCCCGAAAGTAGTCAGGGCGGCGGTCACGCCGTGGAGTTCATTTTCAAGTCGCGCACGTTCCTTCTGGAGCTGTTTGACTACAGACTGAATTAGTGATTTTGCCATGAAATGGATTCTATCACTTGTAAATTGGACATCAAGTGAGTTCCTGCTGGGGGGCTTGCCAAACGGTGCCATATTCCCGTGTCGGACGAAAGCCGGCTCTGGGCACGGAATGAAGGCTGAAGTCGTATCTTCTTATTTTTATCGCAGCGCTGCGCCACCCAAAATCAGCTACCACTTGTGGTCAGGGTCGGGCGCGTCATCCTCCCGTCTGACCTGATTACGCTTGTGATGCATAATGAAAATCATGCCAACCGACATGAACGTGGGAGGGAGGATAAGGATCAGAATGCCGCTGCGCAATGCCTGAATCATCCGAGTACCGGCGGAGGCCGCCTGCGTATAGCAGAGCGCGCAACTCTGGGAGAAGGCCGGGAGAGGGGCAGCGAGCAGGGCCAGTCCAACCAGGGCAATACTAATAAGGAATGCCGGTCTCTCGATCCTCAGCCCTGGTCTTAACATCTTTTCTCTCTGTTCTCTCAACCGGCTTCTATTCTTACTATGGGTCATTTTGAAAACGGGGCGCCGACCAGCATCCGGGAACTGTCGGTCCACCCATATTGCATCCCGAGCAGGACGGAAATCGTAAAAATGATGACAAACAGCATAAAGCCCCGCCTTTCCGTCCAAAGATGCATGAAGAACATAACTGCCAGGCCCGCCTCAACAATGGCGACCGCCAGCAT
>DATFVD010000047.1:0-4463 GCA_035260505.1 Terriglobales bacterium | reverse complement strand
GACCGAGCCGAATTCCGTGCCGGCTCACTATCTGTTAGGCCTCAATTTTTATCACCTCAAGATGTTTGCCGAAGCGACGGGCGAACTGCAGAAAACGGTTCAGCTCAGTCCTGACTATGCGCTTGCCTTTTTCAATCTCGGCATGGCGCAAGCCCACGCCGGCCAAATGGATGCCGCCATCGCGACGCTGCAACGGACTCTGCAGCTTGACGCCACCAATTTCGAAGCTGCCTACAACTTGGGAGTCGCGTTCATACAGAAAAAACAACTGGAGCCTGCGGCCGCGGCACTCCGGCAATCGGTTACGATTTATCCCGAGTTCGCGCGCGGACATCGCGCCCTGGGCGAAACCTTGCTCTACCTGGACAAACTTGACGACGCGATTGCGGAGTTGCGCCGCGCCGTGGAGTTGGCGCCGCAAGAGGCCATCATGCACGAGTCGTTAGCCAAGGCGCTGGCCGCCAAGGGACTCACCGCGGAAGCAGACGAGGAGACGCGGCGCGCGCAGCAGCAGCAGCCGTCGCCGCAATAGACGCCATGTCCGGGCGCTTCTCAACTTTCTTATCGACTTTCTTCTCCGTGGTGGTGATCATGCTGGCTCTTGGCACCACCGCTTTCGCACAGCCCGCCACGACCAGGCCCTCGCCAGCGAAACCGCAGCCAAGGTCCGGCGTTACGCGATCCATCATCACGCGATCAAAAGTTACTCGCCCCAGCGTCATATTGATCACCATCGACACCCTCCGCGCCGACCACGTGGGTTGTTATGGAGCGCAGACCGTCAAGACTCCGACCCTTGATGCGCTGGCTCACGACGGAGTCGTGTTTGAGCGCGCGGTCTCGCAGGTCCCACTTACATGGCCCTCGCATGCAGTCATCCTGACCGGCACTTACCCGTTTCAAAACGGCGTGCAGGATTTCACCGGGCAGCCGCTGGCGCAGCAATTTCGCACCGTGTCCCAGGCCTTCCAGCAGGCAGGGTACTCCACCGGGGCCGTGGTCAGCGCCTTCGTTCTCGACCGGAGTTGGGGGCTTGCGCGCGGCTTCGATTTTTACGATGATGCATTCTCGGCGGAAACCTTCGAGACAAAAGATGCCGGGCTTGTGGACCGTCGCGCCGGCGAGAGCGTGGCCCATGCCATCGCCTGGTTGAAGAGAACTCCGCGACGACCGTTTTTTCTCTGGCTGCATCTTTACGACCCGCACAGCCCGTACGATCCTCCGGAACCGTACCGCACCGAATATCGCAGCCACCTCTACGATGGCGAGATTGCCTACGCGGATCACGAACTCGGAAATCTGGTGTCATGGCTCAGGCAGAATCATCTCTATGATTCGTCGCTGATCGTCGCACTCAGCGATCACGGGGAGTCTCTCGGTGAACACGGCGAAGATGAGCACGGATTCTTTGTGTACAACGCCACGGTGCACGTGCCGCTGATCGTGAAACCGCCCGCCGGAAGCGGCATTCCGGATGGCCGGCGCAACGAACCCGTGGAGACCGCAGCCGTAGCCCCGACGCTACTGCACCTGGCCGGCTTGAAAGATTCGGTTGATTCGATTTATGCGCAGTTCCAGTCGCGAGCTTTATTAGGCAAGAGATCCGGCATGATTCAGGCGGCGAATCAAACGCCAAACGATCCAGCTTACAGCGAGACTTTTTATCCCTTCAGTTCTTTCGGATGGAGCCCGCTGCACGCGCTCGAGAGTGAGCGTTTTCACTTTATCGAAGCGCCCAAGCCGGAGTTGTACGATCTTGAAAGCGATCCCGGAGAAACCCGGAATATCGCCGCCCAGCAACCCGCCACAGTTGCCGTGCTTCGGGAAAAGCTGCAGACAATTCTCGCCCACAATCCCTTCACGCGCCAGGATGCCAGTGCTGGAAATCTGAGTCCCGACGCGCTGGAAAAATTACGTGCTCTGGGCTACTTCGGGTTTCGGGCCGCAGTCTCTCCCGAATCGCTCAAGCAAGGATTAGCCGATCCCAAGGACAAGCTATGGGAGTTTAATTCCATCCTGAAAGCCGAAGACGCTTTTCAGCGCAAGCAGGACGATCAGGCCGAAGCCCTTCTAACCGAGGTTCAGCAAAAGGATCCGCAAATCTACGTGATTCCTTTTCTGCTCGGCGAGTCGGCCCTGCGGCGCCAGAACTGGGAACGCGCTGCCGATCAACTACAGCGCTGCCTCGCGTTAAATCCAAACTTCGACAACGCCATGACCGGCCTGGCGCGGGCCCTGGCAAAGCTCGGTCGCGTGGACGAAGCGAAAAACTGGCTCAACAAAGCCTTGCAGAGCAACCCGCAGAACTATCGAGCTTGGTATCAGTCAGGGTTGCTCGATGCAGGCAGCAACCCGACAGCGGCCCTGTCCGCGTTTGAAAAGACAATTGCCATCCAGCCTAATTTTTCCGCCGGCCAGCGCGATCTGGGGATGGTTTTTTTCCAACAGAAAAACTATGCCGCCGCCGCGCCCCACCTGGAGAAGACGATCGAGCTCGGACTGGAAGATGCCCGCCTCCACAACTTCCTCGGCATCTGCTACAACCGGACGAATCGCACTTTAAAAGCCGTCCGCGAGTTTCGGCGCGCCCTTGAGCTTGACCCACAACTTGCGGAAGCCCACCTGAACCTCGCCTACGCCCATCAACTCTTGCACCATGCAAAAGCCGCGCATGAGGAATACGCAACGGCCTGCAAGCTCGACCAGGCATTCTGCAAATTCGTACCTGCGAATTGACTCCTCAACGCGTGACGTTCGCTCCTAGTCGTTGAGCTGCCGCCCGCTCCCGATCCGCATCTGCCTGTTGTCCGAGCTGAACGTACGCGTCCGCCAGAAACCTGTGCGGTTCAGGCGATTTGGGCTGAAGCTCAGCCGCGGTAACAAGTTTCGGCACGGCGGCAGCGGGATTGCCCGACAGCGCCAGTGCGCGCCCCAGAAGCAGGTGCGCGCCATAGTGGTTCGGTCTCAATTCGATGACCTTCTCGTATTCCGGAATAGCGTCCGGCAGACGATCTGCCCGCGCATACGCCGTCGCCAGCGAGAAATGCGCTTCCGCCCAGTCCGGAGAGCGAGCCACGGCGGTCTCAAACTGTACCGCCGCCGCCGAAAAATCTCCCGTCTCGAACAGCGCCGAGCCCAATTGATATCGCGGAACAGTCAGGTCCGGGCGCATTTCCACGGCCTTGCGCAATATCGGCAAAGCCTTCTCGTAATTTTTCAGCGAAGTCAACGCTGTACCCAACTGCAGGTAGCTGATCGGCAGGTTTGGTTCCAACGCAATTACCTGCTCGAGAAGTGGCACCGCTTCCGCGAAGCGCATCTCTTCTTTGGCCATTTCGGCGCGGTGCAGCAAGTTCACCACCTCAACCTTATCTTTGGGATCGGCGCCCGTCTCCTTGATGCCAAGCATCGCCTGGGAACTGCTATCGGTTGCCACGTATCCCAGCGCGTTCAACCTTTCCTGGAGTCCAGGATCGGCGCTGACTTTCGGTGCTTCTTTTGAAGTGCTCGTCTTCTGCCGGAAGGCATTGAGCTGGCCCGCCAATGTGCCTGTGACCGCCGCGGACGTGGCGGATAGATTACGCTCCGCCTTCGGGTCCGCCGACTGGTCATAGAGTTCCTTGCGCGGCGCCTCAATGAACAGATACTTTCCCGTCCGCAGCGAACGTAGAGAACTCCACCCAAACGTGCGGTGCGGATAATCGCTCTCCGCATAAGCTGGCCGATCGCGAGACGTTTCAACCGCCGGCTTCAACATGCTTAGAAGAGATTCTCCTTGCACCTCCCGCGGAATCGCAATTCCTACCGCCTGCAAAATAGTCGGCAACACATCGACCAGCCCCGCGCGGCTGTCAATTCGTGTTCCCGCGGAACGCCCGCGCGGCAGCTTGAACAGCAGTGGCACGTGGATGGTCTCATCGTAGAGAAAAATCCCGTGCGTAGTCTCCCCGTGATCCCCGAGGGCCTCGCCATGATCGGCCATGACGGCAATCATCGTTCCCTCATAAAGCCCCCGAACGCGCAACTGACTAAGCAGTTTACCCACCGCGGAATCGACGTAAGCAATCTCGCCGTCGTAAGGATCAGAAGCGTACCGGCTCTTATACGGTTCAGGAGGATCGTAGGGATCGTGCGCATCATAAAGATGCACCCAGAGAAAGAACGGTCCCTTTTGATGCGTGTTCAGCCATGCAAGCGCGCGCGTTACGACTTCACCGCCGCGGCGTTCAATGGCCTGGTAACGGTCTTCTCCCGCGCGCCGCCGGTGAAAGCCGGCATCATACGTGTCAAATCCGCGCTCAAAGCCGGGAGCCGACCGCGTAGCCGGGTCGAGGACCAGCGAGCCGACAAACGCCGCCGTATGATATCCGTTGCCTCGAAAGATATAAGGAGCGTAGGGCAGATCCTCCGCGAGAGGCACGCCGAAATCGTTGACCTGATGGAACTGCGGATACGTCCCCGTA
>DATFVD010000046.1:0-4916 GCA_035260505.1 Terriglobales bacterium | reverse complement strand
GCGATTCCGGAGCGGCGGGCGGTCTCACCGAGACGGGCCGAGGCGGCATCCTTACTGAATAACGCCAAAAGGCCTGCCAGGAAAGAGTACGCACTCAGGCCGAGCGCCAGCAGGAGCGCAAAGCTGCCGATTTGAGACATTGCGGGGAACCCCAGACTGTATCGATCTATTTTTTCAGAGAAGCAGGTGGTATGCAATCCGTAGGATGATAAGAATCGCAATTCGTCCAGTTGCGAGGCGCTACCTACCGCGATTTCTCCAGCGGGTAGCCGCGTTCGCGCCAATCGCGGATTCCGCCATCCATGGAAATGACGTTGGTGTATCCCATCTTTTGCAGGTTGTCGGCGGCCAGCGCGGACCGGAATCCGCCGCCGCAATAGAGCACGAGGGGAGATGCGAGATCTGGATATTTTCCCTCAACGTCGCGTTCAATGACGCCTTTGCCCAGGTGGACGGCTCCGGGCAAGTGGTCGGCGTCGAATTCGCGGTCTTCGCGGACGTCGACGAGAACAAATTTCTCGCCGCGATCGAGCCGGGCTTTGACTTCGTCAACGTTGGTTTCGCGGACGCGCTGCTTGGCGTCCTCCACAATCTTCAGAAAGCGCGGTGGATGGTGTTGAGCCATGGTCGGAGATTCTCCACCCCTGAATGATAGCAGTCGGATGGGCTGCGAGCTTCGAGCCACGAGCTTCGAGCCAACCGGATACCAGCGGCTAGTAGCTTATCCGGCGGCGCCAAAGATGAACGAATCCAGATAAAATCTAACAACGCTCTTCTTAATCGCGAACCATGACTCTAATCCTTCGCCAGTCTCGCATTCATTCCTATGGTTGCTACACCACGCGGCCGATTCGCAAGGGGAACTTGATCGTGGAATATGTGGGTGAGTACCTCACCTACGAACAGGCCGACGATCTTTACGACAACTTCCCGAACACGTATTTGTTCGGCTTGGACGGCGGCAAGCGCATCATTGACGGCTACGGCGTCGCCGCCTTCGTCAATCATTCCTGCAAACCGAACTGCGAGACCGATCAGATTCGGGGCAAGATGTGGATCATAGCGCTGCGCGATATTGAGGCTGGAGAAGAATTGACCTACGACTACAACCTCTACGACGGCGAGGATGACGCGCCCTGTTTGTGCGGCGCGCGGCGCTGCCGGGGGAGTCTGTATTCGTCGGCGCACCTGCGCAAACTCGCCAAGAAACGGGCCAAGGTGGCTGCGGCCGCTGCAGTCTCGGCTGCGTAATGAGACGCAGCATTTTCCGGTGCTACAATCAACCTCTTAAGATCGGGTTCTGAACGTTTTCCGATCGCTGTTCCGATCGCGTCCGCGACTCTGGAGTCATAGCTTGAACCGTGCTTCCGCCGGCCTGGAAAACATCATTGCTAAAGCTCTTCATCGCGCGCCGGCGGCCGAGAGCGCCTTGCTGGCGTGGCCTGTCGCCTGTGGCAGTGCAGTCGCCGAGCGGACCCGGGCGCTGAGTTTTTCTGACGGTATTCTGCGAGTCGAGGTTGCCGACGCGGGATGGCGGCGCGAACTCGCGAACCTGGCGCCGCGTTACGTGGCGTTGATCAATAAGTATTCCGCGACTTCGGTGAAGCGAATTGAATTCGTGGTGAAGCCGTAGTTGGAAACTCCTAGACGAAAATTTGGAGGTTGATTTCGCGCAGGTATGAAAGTTACTGACAAAGACGTTGCCTATGTAGCCGATCTGGCGAACCTCGAGTTGACCGAGGAAGAGCGCGCTCGCATGCTGCGCGATTTGAACTCCATCCTTGAATATATCGAGCGCCTCAGCGAACTGGAAACCGACAAAGTTGCGCCCATGGCTCAGGTCTCGGACCGCTACGGCGTAGACGAATCGCGACAGGGAAGCGAGCGCTTCGCATACGCCATCCGCGAAGACGTGAAGGACGGTCTGAGGAAATCGCTGCCGCACGAAGACGCCATGAAAAATGCTCCGGACACCGACGGTACGTTTTTCGAGGTTCCGAAGGTGATTGAAAGATAAAGAAGATGTCTGCATTGACTATTGATGATCTGCGGAGCGCTGTGGCAGAGGGCAGTAAGACAGCGACGGCACTCGCGGGCGATTTCTATACGCGCATCCGGCAGGAAGACCCGGAAATCGGCGCGTTTCTGACTCTTTGCGAGGAGCGCGCGCTGGCGCAGGCCGGGCGCATCGACGCGATGGTGGCGGAGGGCAAGCCATTGCCGCCACTGGCGGGAGTTCCAGTTGCGATCAAAGACGTCATGGTGACGAAAGGCGTTCGCACGACCGCTGGCTCGAAAATTCTCGACAACTTTATTCCGCCCTATGACTGCACGGCGGTGGCTCGCCTGGAAGCGGCGGGCGCGGTGATTCTGGGCAAGCTGAACTGCGATGAGTTTGCCATGGGCTCGTCCACCGAGAACTCGGCCTATCACGCCGTGCACAACCCGCGCGACAAGAGCCGCGTGCCGGGTGGATCGTCAGGTGGATCGGCGGCGGCGGTTGCGGCGGAGATGGCGATCGCAACACTCGGCTCCGATACCGGCGGATCAATTCGCCAGCCTGCGTCATTTTGTGGTGTTGTTGGTTTGAAGCCGACCTATGGACGGGTGTCGCGGTATGGGCTGATTGCGTTTGCTTCGTCTCTCGATCACATTGGGCCGTTTGCGAAAACGGTGAAGGAAGTCGCGCTGGTGCTGCGCACGATTGCGGGGCGCGATCCCATGGATTCGACCTCCGCCGACGTGCCCGTGCCCGACTATGTCGCGGAACTCGATAAGCCGGTCAAGGGCCTGAGAGTTGGCGTGGCCAAAGAATATTTTGGCGACGGACTCGATCCCGAGGTGCGGGCGGCGGTTGAGGCTGCGATTCAGAAGCTGGCCGAGTTGGGATGCGAGGTTGTGCCGGTGAGTTTGCCGCATACCGAGTACGCGATTCCCACGTATTACATTGTTGCCACGGCGGAAGCGTCGTCCAACCTGGCGCGCTTTGACGGCGTGCGCTACGGCTTCCGCGCCAAGTCAACTACGCTCTCTGAAATGTACCGGCTGAGTCGCGACAGCGGATTCGGAATGGAAGTTAAGCGCCGTATCATGCTCGGTACTTACGCGCTGAGCGCCGGATACTACGATGCTTACTATCTGAAGGCGCAGAAAGTTCGCGCGCTGCTGACGCGTGATTTCGACGAGGCCTTCAAGAAAGTGGATGTGATCGCCGCGCCAACTTGCCCAACGCCTGCGTTCCGGCTGGGCGAGAAGGTGAATGATCCGCTGGCCATGTATCTCGCTGATATCTACACTGTAACTGCGAACCTTGCGGGCATTCCGGGAATTTCAATTCCCTGTGGGGAGAATCATGAGAAGCTGCCGATTGGGTTGCAGGTGTTTGCTCGGCACTTTGATGAGGCGACACTACTGCGGGTTGCGCATGCCTATGAGAGATCGTCGTTGGTCGCTGGTCGTTAGTCGTTCGCTTTTCGTCGTTCACCCTGAGGTCGCAGCTCTCGACGTGTAGGTCCTTCCCCTCAGGGGGGACCCCTCCCCCGCCCGGTATATTAGAATCAAGACTTTAGGGAGGGTTGCCCGCCAAAGTCTTGAGTGCAATGGGGTTAGAGGAAAAGTCCTGACAACAAAAGAGTTAGGGTTGCCTTCTCCATGAAGCCATCCAGCCTAGCCCAAGTTATCCCTTCTCGGTAAGTTGTCAAAGACCAAGCGACTGCTTTGCGCTGAGCACTTACTTCTATTATATCGACTGATGTCAAGAGGGATACCAAGGTTTGGACGTAACGTCCCGGGCGACTCTTACGCGGCTACATCTCTGATCGACGATAACCACGGCAGGTGATGCTCTACAATAATTTCTCCACGGTCTTTAGATAGAGCGTGTCCAATCGGGTCGGAGAGTCTATATTCATCCCGAATAGCGCGTACCCGATGGAACTGTGGACAGAGATGACGATTACGAAGAGAGTCCAACGGCCTGTCTTACGGAGGCCGGATGAAGAGGAGATACGAAAAGGCACTTCTTCATTGGGGCAGTAGCTGTCGATTGCCGGACTTGAGCAATGCACGAACGCGGACGCGTTCGAGTAGTTAACCGCGTATTCCGCCTTCCTATGCTTCTCCGTCATAGCGCCGTCAAGAGGATGGTCAGAGGTTGCGACCTTCCAGACAAATCCGTCTTCGCCTGACCAATGGCGGCGCAGAGGCTTAGTATCAGCAACAATTCCTTCGCGTTCCATATACTGCCTGATTTGCAATTCCCGTTCCTTCGCATTGGCGTGTTCGAGTGCATAGTGGGCCCAGAACGCTTTATCAGCCCTTGCGAACTTTGCAAAATCTCTCGAACGCCGATACTGAACCGCCGGTTCAGCTGTCAAGAATCGTAGGTTCGTCGCGCATTCAACGATGGACCTGCTCAGGCCGAAGGCTTCATCGGGGAAGCCGGAGGCCAACAAGGTCAGGCAAGCCTTCGACAGCGTGAACACTTTGGAGACTATTGCCAAGCTCAGAATGTCAAATGGATGTCGGTACGGCAGGCGCGGGAGAATGCCGAGCCTATTAACCTCAGCTTCGGCCCCTCTGAGGTATGCCTTTACGTTCCGCATCTCATTTTTGATGGAGGGGTAAGCCATCAGAGTAAGTCTACAGAGAGTTTCTACAGCGGCTCGTAGTATTTCTCGCCGGCGCAGGCGCGGCATAGAACACGTCCGTCGCGCAAAACTTCGCGGCGGAAGTTAATGCCTTCGCCGCATTCGGCACAAACGATGCGTTCGCCTTTGTATCCGGGGAACTCCTCGGCGGGGAGTTCGACCTTTACCCACTGCTTGGTGAATAAGTCGTCTTCCGCCATCTCGCGATAGGCCAGCATCTGCTGCTGGTTCTTGCTTTCGATTTCGGGATGCATCGCGCGTGCCAGC
>DATFVD010000045.1:0-3335 GCA_035260505.1 Terriglobales bacterium | reverse complement strand
GAATGACACGCCCTACGGGCTGGCCGCCGCCGTCTGGACTCGCGATATTTTCAAAGCCATGCGCGCGGTAAAGGCGTTGCGCGCGGGCATCGTGTGGGTGAATCACATGCAGCCGACTTATGTGGAAGCGCCGTGGGGCGGCTATAAGCAGTCGGGCTTTGGCCGGGAACTCGGGCCTTGGGGCATCGAAGAATATCTTGAGACCAAGCAGGTGTATATCAATTTGAATGAGGCTCCGATCGGCTGGTACTGACAGTTGCAGGGCCCCGGCGCTTTTTGGCGCTGCGGACAGAGACGCGGCAAGCCGCGTCTCTACAGTAGGGCGTTTTAGCTGAGAACTAACTTATGGCCACCATTCAACTGCGTACAGCTATTCCCGGACCGCGGTCGCAGGCCCTGATGAAGCGGCGCAATGCTGCCGTGGTGCAGGCGTCTTATCATGCCACGCCGGTTTTCGTTGCCAAGGCGGAAGGAGCCGTGGTCGAAGATGTTGACGGTAACCGGCTGATTGATTTTGCCGGGGGCATCGGATGCCTCAACACCGGACATCGGGCTCCGGCCGTGGTCGAGGCGGTGCGCCGCCAACTGGATCGCTTCCTGCATACCAGCTTCAACGTACTGCCCTACGAAAGCTATGTTGCCGTCTGCGAGAGGCTGAACACGCTGGTGCCGGGCAAGGGGCCGAAGAAAACCATACTTGTGAATACCGGTGCGGAAGCGGTCGAGAATGCGATCAAGATCGCGCGCTGCTACACGAAGCGGCAAGGGATCATCAGCTTCGAAGACGCGTTCCACGGTCGCACTTATATGGCGATGGCCGCGACCAGCAAGACGCATCCGTACAAAGCGGGGTTTGAGCCGTTCCCGAGCGAGGTGTACCACATTCCGTATGCGTATTGCTTCCGCTGCTCTTACTCACTGACGTATCCGTCGTGCGAAGTGCACTGCGCGCGGCACATTGAAGACACGTTCAAGCGGGTCGTGGCAGCCGAAACGGTAGCCGCGGTGATCGTCGAGCCCATCCTCGGCGAAGGCGGATTTGTTACGCCGCCGGCGGAGTTCTATCCGACGCTGGGCGCGATCTGCCGCAAACACGGCATATTGCTAATCGCGGACGAAGTGCAGACTGGATTCGCGCGCACGGGCGCGATGTTTGCGTGCGAGCGCCTGGGATTGGAACCCGATCTGGTCACGATGGCCAAATCGCTGACTGGGGGCCTACCTATGGCCGCGGTTACGGGACGCGCGGACATAATGGATGCGCCCGGCGTTGGGCAGCTTGGCGGCACATTTGGAGGCAATCCCGCGGCTTGCGAAGCGGCGCTGGCGGTGCTCGACATCATCGAAAAAGAGAATCTCTGCGCGCGTGCCAATGCGTTGGGCGAGCGCTTCCGCAAGCGTGCGACGAAGTGGCAGGCGCGGTGGGAACTGGTCGGCGATGTCCGGGGACTTGGGGCTATGCAAGCGCTCGAACTGGTGCGCTCAAAGACAACCCGCGAGCCCGCTGACGAAGAGACTAAACAAGTGTCACAATACTGTTACGAGCACGGCCTGGTGTTGATCACTGCCGGGTCGTATGGCAACGTGATTCGCCTGCTTATGCCGCTGGTCGTGTCCGACGCGCAGATGGATGAAGCCATGGACGTGCTCGAAGCCGCGCTGGCTTATGTTGCGGAAAAGAAAGATGCACTGACCGAGCAGGTCATGTAGGGAGAGCCGCCCCTTCGGCTGTCCGAGCGAACCAGTTCGGTAGGTTGTAGTCCGCAGTTGATTAGTGAGCCGGGCTTCGCCCGGCTGGACAGCCGAGGGCGGCTGTCCCTACGTGGTTATTATCGCGAAAGGTAATTTATGACTATGACTGTCGCTGCACCTCCCGTTGAAAAGATTCCTCAATTCATTAACGGCCAGTGGGTCGAATCGCGCGCGTCGGAATGGCTGGACGTCGTCAATCCCGCAACCGCTGAAGTGCTTGGCCGTGTTCCGATTTCCGATGCGGCTGAGGTTACGCGTGCGATTGATGCGGCGCAGGCTGCCTATCCTGAATGGCGGCGCACTCCGGCTGAAGATCGCATCCAGCCGCTGTTCAAGCTGAAGATGCTGCTCGAAGAGCACCTCGACGAATTCGGGAGGATCATCACGCAGGAAAATGGCAAGACGTTCGCCGAGGCGAAGGCGGAAATGCGGCGCGCCATCGAGAACGTCGAAGTGGCTTGCGGGATCCCGATGATGATGCAGGGCTACAACCTGGAAGATGTGGCGCGCGGGATCGACGAGACCATGATTCGCCAGCCGCTGGGCGTGGTGGCGGCGATCACGGCGTTTAATTTTCCGGGCATGATTCCGTTCTGGTTTCTGCCTTACGCGATCGCTTGCGGAAACACGCTGATCGTCAAACCGTCGGAGCGTGTGCCGCTCACCATGAAGCTCGCCTTCGAGTTGCTGGAGAAGACGGGGCTGCCGAAGGGCGTGGCGAACCTGGTCAATGGCGGCAAGGTGGCTGCCGATACGCTGATCGATCATCCGTCGGTGCGAGCCATCAGCTTCGTTGGTTCTACGCCCGTCGCGCGATACATCTATGCTCGCGCGGGCGCGAACGGCAAGCGCGCGCAATGCCAGGGCGGCGCGAAGAATTACGTCATCGTCCTGCCTGATGCCGACATGCCGATGGCGACGCAGATTATTTCCGACAGCGCTTTCGGATGCGCGGGACAGCGATGTCTCGCTGTCTCGGTCGCGGTGACTGTGGGGGAAGCGCAAAAAACGTTTCGAGACTCGATTACTGAATCGGCGGCGAACCTGCGCGTGGGCAATGGACTCGACGAAGGCGTGCAGATGGGGCCAGTGATCACGCGGCAGAGCAAAGAACGGGTGCAGAATCTGATCGGCGCCGGCGCGCGGGATGGGGCGAAGATCGTGCTCGACGGACGCAATCCCAAGGTCGCGAAGTACGAGGCTGGAAATTTCGTGAAGCCCACAGTGCTCGACGACGTTCCCGCGAGCAGCGAGCTTACTAACACGGAAATCTTTGGTCCGGTGCTCAGCCTGGTTCATGCCAGCAACATGGACGATGCCATGGACATCGTGGCCCGCAGCCCGTTTGGCAACCAGGCATCGCTGTTTACATCGAGCGGGGCGGCGGCACGGCGTTTCCGTTATGAAACTCCGGCGGGAAATATTGGAATTAATATTGGCGTCGCCGCTCCTATGGCTTACTTTCCTTTCAGCGGATGGAAAGACAGCTTTTTCGGCATCATGCACGCACAGGGACGCGACGCGATCGAGTTCTATACGGAAAAGAAAATTGTGGTCGAGCGCTGGGCGAAGGAACACTCGCG
>DATFVD010000044.1:0-8716 GCA_035260505.1 Terriglobales bacterium | reverse complement strand
ACTACCGTATTGATCATCAGGTGATAGAGGTCGCGCCTCGGCCAGTCGGCGTTGAAGTAGTGTTTGATATACGCGATCCGTTCCTTGTCGACATTGTCCACCAGCTCTTCTGCTTCTTTCCGGCTCTTACCCATGGCCAGCACGCGGCGAATCTTTTCGTCGTACGGAGCGTAGGTGAAGACGCGGAAAGTGTCCTCGCGTTCGCGCAGAAAAAACGGGGCCCCGCGGCCGACAATCACCGCATTTCCTTCCTCCGCAATCGTGCTCATGATCTCACCCACCATAGCCATCATGCGATCCGTATCAAACGAGTGAGAGGCGGCCAGAGGCATGCTGCGTTCGTAACTGCCCCGCCAGAAGGTTTTTGCCAAACGATAGAGCCGGCTGTCGACACGCTCATCGCACAGGGATACTGCTGCTTCACTCACCTGCGCACGCTGTGCAATCTCGCAGGTCAGTTGCTGGTCCCATACCTTCCAGCCGAGCTGGCGGGCCAGTTCGCAGGCGATGCCTCCGCCTCCGCTGCCAAATTCTCGTTCGATTGTAACGATGCGAAACATCGCGAACCTCCTGCTCGGTAGAGGGACGGGCGTCGTGCCGGTCCAGCCGGGTGGGGAAGCCCGGCGCTCCACAACGGTAACGCTAGTGTACGACGATCAGTGTACGAAGATCAGTGTACGCCGATCAGTGAACCACGACCTCGCCTCCCGGCTTCGGCTTTCTGATCAGGAACACACAGGGGATTAAACAAAAAATCACGACCCCAAGCAACCAGAAAATATCAACGTATGCCAGCATGGTCGATTGCCGAATCACATTCGCCTGCATCATGGCATAGGCCTGCTGCAGCGCGGTTCCCGGCCCGGAACCGCCGCCCGAGAAGTTACTCGTGATCCCGTGCAGCACCGACTGAAACTTCGGATTAGCGGCGCTCAGGTTCTCCGACAATCGCACCTGGTGAAACTGCGTGCGTCGAGCCAGCAGCGTGGTGACGAACGAAATCCCCACACTGCCTCCAATATTTCTGGCCAGGTTCATCAACCCGGACGCGGCATTATTTTTGTCACGCGGCAGGAACGCATACGCGGAGGTGTTGATAGGCACAAACAGAAAAGCGAGTCCTGTCGCCTGGAAAACACGTGCCAGCATTACCGTGCTGAAATCCACTCCCAGATCGAACGTTGTCATATGGAACAGCGACAACGAAAGCACGATCAAGCCAAACATCATCAACCAGCGCGGGTTCCAACGCGAAAGCAGGAACCCAACAATCGGCATCATTACCATGATCGCGAAACCGCCCGGTGAGAGCGCCATCCCGGAGCGTTCGGCGGTGTAACCGAGCAGCGTCTGCATGAACAGCGGCAACAGCAGCGTGCTGCCGAGCAGGGCAAATCCGAGCATAAACATCAGGAAGTTCGCGGCCGCGAAGGTGCGCTCGCGAAATAAATGCAGGTCGATGATGGGGTCTTTGTGATTCCACTCCCAGAAGACGACGAAGATCAGCGAGACAGCGGAGATCACGGTCAACGCCAGGATGAAGTGCGATTCGAACCAGTCATCGCGTTGTCCTTTGTCGAGGACCACCTGCAGCGTTCCGAGGCCGAGCGCGACCAGACCGAGCCCGATGTAGTCGATCTTCGTTTCGCTCAGCTTACGGCGCTTGAGGTATGGAGGATCCTGAATGAGCCGCGACGTCAGCAAGAGCGAAAGAATGCCGACGGGGATATTAACGAAGAAAATCCAGCGCCAGCTAAAGTTGTCGGTGATCCAACCTCCGAGCGTGGGACCAATGGCCGGAGCCATGACCACCGCCACGCCATAGACGGCGAATGCCATGCCGCGCTTCGCGGGAGGAAAAGTATCGGCGAGAATGGCCTGCTCGCTCGGCTGCAAGCCGCCGCCGCCCGCACCCTGAAGAATTCGGAAGACGATCAGCATCGGGAGATTGGGCGCGAACCCGCACAAGAACGAACTGATCGTGAACAGCGCAACGCAGCTCATGTAAAAACGCTTGCGTCCGACGATCGACGAGAGCCAGCCGCTCAGCGGCAGCACGATGGCGTTCGAAACGAGATAAGACGTCAGCACCCACGTACTCTCGTCGGTGCCCGCTGAAAGACTGCCGGCGATGTGCGGCAGCGCCACGTTGGCGATACTGGTATCGAGCACCTCCATGAACGTAGCCAGCGTTACCGCGACGGCAATGATCCACGGATTGACCGGCGACCGCCATTCGGCGGCGTCATTCATGGTGATGGCAGCGGCGCCCATTTACTTAATCCACACCTTCGGCACGACCGACATCCCAGGGCGCAGCTCGTGTCCCTTGGTTTCGCTCGTCTCGAACACGATCTTCACTGGTATGCGCTGCACGACTTTGACGTAGTTGCCGGTGGCGTTTTCGGGTGGCAACAGGCTGAAGCGCGCTCCACTGGCACCGGCGATGGATTCGACGTGCCCCTTGTAGGTCTTGCCGGTGGCATCGACCGCGATCTCAGCCGCCAACCCGGGCTTCATCATCTTGAGCTGCGTCTCTTTGAAGTTAGCCGTGATCCAGAGATCCGTGTAATCGAGCGGGATAACCTTCATCATTTCCTGGCCGGGCTGCACGTTTTGACCAACCTCGACGGTGCGGTTGCTGACAGCTCCGCTGACCGGCGCAGTCACTTTGGTGTACAGGAGGTTCAATTCAGCCTGGTCCAATTCGGCCTTCTTGCGCTCGGCGTTGGCTTGCGCGGAAAGAGCACGGGCACGCGTGGCTCGCATCGTCTGCGGCGCGGTGCCGGCCGTTCGAAGATCGGCGCCGGCCTGTAGCAGTTTGCTTTGCGCCTGTTCGATCTGCGCCGCGTAAGCGTCGGCGCTCGAGCGCGCCGCCCGCAAAATCGCGGCGGCGGCCTGGGCGCCGGCGACGACTTGATCGTACTGCTGCTGCGAGATTTCCTGCTTTTCGATCAGCTGTTTGTAACGGAGAAGATCATTTTGTGCTTTGGTATTGTTCGCATCCGCTTCGCCGACCTGCGACTTGGCTGCTTCAAATTGCTGGCGGGCAGCCGCGATTCCCGCCTCCGCACCGGAGACTCCCGCCTGGGCGCCGCTCACCTGGCTCGAAGAACTCACGTCGGTGATGGGGACATTGATACCGGCGGCAGCGGCTTGCGCCTGGGCGTCGGCGTATTCAGCTCGCGCTTGCGCCACGGCGACTTCGTAGTCGGCCGGATCGATTTCCACCAGCACCGTTCCTTTTTCCACGTACTGGTTGTCTTGCACGTTGAGCTTTAGCACATGGCCGCTGACCCGCGCGCTCACCGAGTTCACGTGCCCGTCAACCTGCGCGTCGTCGGTGGATTCGTAGCTTGCGAGATAACGCCATAGAAAGAAAATGCCGGTCAGAATCACGAGGCCCGCAAGAATGAGCCCCCACTTAGTACGTGGATTATTCAAAAACGCGGATCGCCGCTGATAGCGGGCTTCGCTATCAGGCTGGGAAGGAGACTGCGGCGATGGCGACTGCGGCGCGCGCGCTTCCGGTTGCGGTTTCGATTCGGCGATAACGCTGCTGGTTTGTTCCATAATCTACTTCCCCTTCAGATATTCGCGGACGCCCTCTTCGGCGCGTCCCAGGGCGCGGGCAAAAGAAACTTTGGCCAGGTTGTGCATATAGAGGCTCGAGATCAAATTCTCGTGCGCGGTCGCCAGCGATTCCTGCGCCTGGACCACCTCGAGGTTGTCGGTGACTCCGGCGGAAAAACGATCGCGCGATTGAATAAGAGCCTGCTCCGCAAGATTCACGGAACTCTGGGCGACTTCCACCTGATCGCTGGACGACTTGAGGTCGAGCAGCGCGTTGCGGATATCCTGATCGATCTGGCCACGTACGTCGGCCATCTGCGCCTGCGCCTGCCGCAGGGTGGCTTCGGCTTTCAGAACATCGCCATGAACCTTGCCACCTTCGAAAATGGGGATGTTCAACGTACCGAAGACATGGTAGGTAGGCAGCAGGCTCCCAGGATGGGCGCCTATGTCGCCATAATCGGCTGCCAGATCGAGGGTGGGAAAATACCCGGCAGTGGCCGCGCTGCGCTCAAGTTGCGCTGCCACCAGACGATCCCGCGCCGCTTTGTAATCGGAGCGCGCGGAATATGCCCGCTGCAAGCTGGTTTCGAGATCGGGGATGGGAAAAGGTTCATAAGGAGATTTTTCGGCCAGTTCGAATTCCTGGCGGGGCGCGAGTCCAATCACACGCGCCAGCGAAATTTTCTGCTTGGCGAAATCATTGGTTGCCGCGATGAGCTGCTGTTGGCGAGACTGGTATTCAACCTGCGCGCGCAGCGTATCAATGGCAGGAGCGACGCCAGCCTGCTGCTGCGCAACCGCCTTGTCGTAGAGAGCATGAGCCGTCTCGACCTGAGCTTGCGCGGTTTCCACGCGAGCCGCCCCAGCAATCGCCTGCAGATAGGCATTGCCCGTCGCGAGCACGACCAGATCCCGCGCGTCCTTGAGATTGAATTGTGCAACGTTTTCGCCAATCACCGATGAACGGTATTTCTGGATTGCCTTCCAGTCGAAAAGTCGTTGCGTCGCCGAGGCGCGGACGTCAAAATAAGAGAAAGGACCGATGACGCGAGGAGGTTTAGAGCCGCCAGGGAATAGGGCGGAGCTCAGTCCCAGCGCCTCCAGGCTCTGCTTCTGCCTGACTTCCTGCACATCCCCGCTGACATTCGGAAGCAGATAGCTGAGCTTCTGCCATTTCTCTCCACGGGCGTCGATGGTGTTGTACTCCGATAAAAGACCAGCCAGGTTCTGGCGCAAAGCCCGCTCGATCGCGTTGCTGAAGGTGAGCTGCAAGACTCCAGGCGTGGGCTTGGCCTCCGGCACACTGCCAAACACTGGATTCTGTGCCGAAGTTTGAACTTGCGACGTGGGAAGCTGCGCGGCCCCACTCCTCGAAGTCGTATTCGAACTCGAACTCGAACTCGAAGTTGAAGTTTGCGCGCCAAGCGCCGCGGGGAAGATGACAATAGAAACGATCAGAAAGACATTCAGCAAAAGGAATGTACGAAAGCGCCGCAATTGGCGGGTGGAAAGCTCTGCGGAAGCCATGGAATCTGGTTCTCTCCTCCACGACGGGAATGATAAGTCTTTTGGACTCATTTTGCTGAACATCAGATGCAAATTGTTGAGCCGACGCGTGATGGAGCACGTTCCCCATACCGGCCTGCAGGTGCGGTCCAGCCAGCGACTGTGACCTTGGTCATCTTGTGTAACCTGCACCCAAGGCTCAATCTATGAAGCGAGAAAAGCTACCTCCCTGTCGCGGAAAAGTGCGTGAGGGAAGTCCTGCGTATGAGCGAAGCCACGAAACCGTCGCCCAAAGGATCGGACTGGACGCGCCTGCTCACGGATCCCGATCTGACCAGCCACCTCGGTAAGCTGCTCCAGACGTACCGCGAAGTCTCTCCCGAAGAGCGCGAGCCGGCGCTGCTGCGGGCTATGCGCGAGATCAAGGATGCTGCTGTCAAAACTCGAGAGGCACGTACAAATGTGCCGGTTGCTGCGGTGCCCGCGCCACCCGCTGTGCTTCAACATCCCGAACCGATCGATGACACGCCACCTTTCGAACCGGATTTGTTCACCCCACTAACGGCATCGGATCGCCGCCGTTTTCAACGTATCAAATGCTACGTGGCGGTGGAAATTCACGTCGAGGGCGTGGAAGAACCGGTCTGGGGCAATCTGGCGAATGTGAGCCGCGGAGGATGCCTGGTCGAGACCGCCGGCGCCGTTCCCGCGGGCAAGGCCCTCGAGATCGGGTTGTGGGTGGCAAGCGGCAAGATCTGGGTGAAAGGCGTTATCATCAGCGGAGTCGTGACGCGCAGCGCGCCGACGTTTGGCGTTCGGGTGAAATTCTCAGAAGCGGAACTGTCGGAAAAGGAACACCTCCGGGAATTTCTTAAGTTCGTCGAGAGCACCTCCCGCAAGTCGCAATACGGCAAAGCCTACGTGGCGCAATTAAAGCGCTAGGTCGCTCCCCTTCCAACATAACCCTGCCAGCAACTTTTCCCGCCCTCCGGGTTCATTCCTTATGATGAAGATGAGGCCAATCAGGATGGGTATGGCTTTGCGCGGACACCGTTTGCTGACGGCACTTGCGTTGCTTGTGGCAGCCGGGCTTTCGACCCAGGTCGCTCTCTGCCGGAAGAAAGACAGGTCCGCCGCCGGTGAGACGATGCGGATGCCGATGTCGATGGACGCGCACAAACGCGCCGTCCACGCTCTGAATCGGCTGACCTTCGGTCCGCGGCCCGGCGACGAGGAGCGCGTCACGCAAATGGGCATTGACAAGTGGATCGAACTCCAGCTTCATCCCGATAAAATTGATGACTCGGCGCTCGAGGCCAGGCTGGCTCCGTTCCGCACGCTGCATATGGGAACGAGGGAGATCGTCGAGAACTTCCCGCCCGACCAGTTAATCAAGCAGATCGCCGACGGAAAAGCCTCGCTGCCCCAGGATCCTACGAAGCGCGCAGTTTACGAAGCCCGACTCCAGCGCTACGAAAACAAGCAGGAGCGCAAAGACAAGGACAAGGACTGTAAAGACGGGGCTTGCCCCGTCTTCGCCGACAGCGACCAGCCCGCCGACCCCGAACAAATGGGGCGCCGAGAAGAACGCCGCCGCGCGAATCTCAGAACGCAGGAGCTGCTCGATCTGCCTCCCGACGAGCGCATGAAAGAAATTCTGAAAATGTCGCCCGAGGATCGGCGGGCGATCGCCACCACGGCGAAAGGCGCCAAGGCAGACGCGCTGCTGGAAGGGATGAGTCCGCAACAGAAAGAAACAATGCAGGCGCTCAACAATCCCGAGCAGGTCGTAGTCAATGAGTTGACGCAGGCCAAGCTCCTGCGAGCGATCTACAGCGAACGGCAGCTCGACGAAGTAATGACCGACTTCTGGTTCAATCACTTCAATGTGTTCATCAACAAGGGCGCCGACCGTTATCTGCTGACCAGCTACGAGCGCGACGCGATCCGTCCGCACGCGCTCGGAAAATTCGAAGACCTGCTGGTAGCGACCGCGAAGAGCCCTGCGATGATGTTCTATCTTGACAACTGGCTGAGCGTCGGGCCGGACTCCGAAGCCGCGCTTGGCATTGTTTCTCAGCGGCGCAACCGGCGGGGCCGCGGTCGAGAGAATGGTGCGCAGCGACCGCGGGGCAATTCCAAAGCCAGGCAGGCCAGCGGCCTGAACGAAAACTACGGCCGCGAACTGATGGAGTTGCACACGCTCAGTGTAACCGGCGGTTACTCGCAGAAAGATGTAACCGAAGTAGCCAAAGTTTTCACCGGATGGACGCTCGATCAACCGATCAAAGGTGGCGACTTCCGTTTCGAGCCGCGCATGCACGAGCCCGGCGACAAGATCGTCCTCGGGCATCGCATTAAAGAACATGGCGAAAAAGAAGGACTGGAAGTGCTGCATCTGCTGGCGCGAAATCCAAACACGGCGCGCTTCATCTCGCAAAAGCTGGCAATGCGCTTTGTCTCCGACGACCCTCCAACAGCGCTGGTCGATCGCATGACCAAAACGTTCTTAAAGAAACACGGCGACATTCGCGAGGTGCTGCGCACCATGTTCAAGTCGCCCGAGTTCTGGTCGCCGGACGTCTACCGCGCGAAGGTGAAAACGCCATTTGAGTTCGTGGCCTCCGCTGTGCGCGCCACCGGTGCGGATGTTGAAGACGCCCGCGCGCTAGTCGGCACGCTTAATAATATGGGCATGATGCCGTATGGCATGCAGCCGCCGACCGGCTACTCGATGAAGGCCGACGTCTGGGTGAACTCCTCCGCGCTCCTGGGACGGATGAATTTCGCCCTGGGGCTGGCCGCAGGAAAGATGCGCGGAGTCAAAATCGACGCCGCCAACTTGGCAGCCGGAACCGCGGCGGGCGCTTCAGAGGTAACGGCCGACCCGCAGCAGACGCTGGCGACGCTGGAAAATTCGCTCCTGTCAGGCGACATTTCCAGGCAGACGCACGATACCATCAGCAAGCAACTGGAAGACCCAAAGATCAGCCAGCGCCGATTGGATGATTCAAAGCGTCCGCCAAACGCAGCCGCGATTATGGGACTGATTCTAGGGTCGCCAGAGTTTCAGAGGAGATAGCTGTCAGCCTTCAGCCATCAGTTCTCAGTTAGTGTGGGCTGAGAGCTGATAGCTGAAAGCAGGTTTTCTCATGTCCATTACTCGTCGCATTTTCCTACGCAACGGTGCGCTGGCCGTGGTTGGCACAACCGCGCTACCGAGCTTTCTGACGCGCGCGGCCTTGGGCGCTGCCGACCCCGGTGTTCGCACCAAACGCCTGGTCGTGATCTTCCAGCGCGGAGCAGCGGACGGCCTCAACATCGTGGTTCCCTACGGCGAGCCCAGTTACTACGCCATGCGGCCGACCATTAATATTCCCAAGAAATCTGTGCTCGACCTCGACGGGTTTTTCGGATTGCATCCCGCGATGTCCTCATTTCAGCCGCTCTGGAAACAAAAACATCTCGCCATCGTGCACGCCGCCGGATCTCCGGACCCGACGCGCTCGCATTTCGATGCGCAGGACTTCATGGAGTCCGGCACGCCCGGCGTGAAAGTCACCGACGACGGCTGGCTGAACCGCACGCTGCATGAGCTTCCAGCCGATAGCAAGCCCGGCAAGTCGGCCTTCCG
>DATFVD010000043.1:0-2886 GCA_035260505.1 Terriglobales bacterium | reverse complement strand
CATGAGAAATGAACCGAATACGGTCGGTCATGGGACTTCTTTCCAGCGAAGGTAGGAGTTTGTACTCGCGTCTGCTGAATGTCAACCGGCGTTAAAGTGACCCACCCGCTTCTAGAAGTTCAGCCGCCCGCCTCACTTCTTCCGCATCCAGACACCCCACGTAACTCGACCAGCTTCCTGATCCGTCAGCGGACGGCCCGTCGCCTTGAGAGCCAGCTTGATCTGGCCGTGGTGGTAGCCCTCGTGCCAGATCATGTGCTGAAGCAGGAGGATCGGGTGGTCATAGTGGACCTTCATGTCCTGGCCTGCTTCCACCCGGCTCTTGACCGCGTCGCGCACTGCCTTGGCGCTGTCGTTCAGCATTTGCGCGAGGCGATCGGGATCGCGCTCGTCCATCCATTCCTCCTCGGGCAGGTCTCTGGCGAACTCGGGCGCATCCTCGGAGATGAACACCAGTCGTACATAGTGGATGTGCGAAAAAAGCTCCGCGACGGACGGGCTGCCCCCCATCACCCGGGCCTCCAGCCGACCCTCCGGCAGGGCGCGGAGCAGGTTAAGCAGGATAATGTTGTTCCGATCCCAGGAGTCCAGCAGGGCATCGAGCAGGCTCTGGTCGTCTGTTCTTGACATCATGACCTCCGTTCGCTGCCATCATAAACGCGACGGAGTCTGCGATTGCGCCACGTATAAATCTGAGCATCAGGCAGGGGAGCCGTTGCTGAGGTTGTGAAGGGAGAATCCCGGATCTCGAAATGCGCGAGAAGTGGGGCCATGCGCCTTCCTCTCCACGTTCGCCTTGTATTCGCCATCGGTCCAGGAGCATAATTGTGGGCAGTCAGGGCGGGCAGAACGTTAAACGCGAGGTCTTTTATGCCAGATAGCAAGACGCACAAATACGTGAGCATCACCGCAGGTCTAGGACTCTCTGCCTATCAAGCAAAAGAGCAAACAGGTCTGAATTTCTGGGTTGAAGTATTGGGCGGGGGTGTTGGTGCATGGTCAACCGGAAACCTCCCGGACATCTTTGAGCCAGCAATTTCGTCATGGCATAGAAGCACATTTCACAGTCTCACAGCAGGCGGAGCGATCGTCTCGCAGGCCGCCAAGCTTTCGGCATTCACAAACTTTTGCAGAGAACAGGCCGTGCAGTGCAAAGCCAATCCGAAAAGAATATTCATGTGGCCGTTAGGCGATGGTGTTTTTTTCCCAATGGAACTTAACGACAGTCTTGGAAAAGTCCTTTCAACCATCGAGGAATTGCTATGGATATTTCTTGGCGGATTTGCGAACGGAGCAGCGGCTGGATACATCTCCCATCTAGCGCTAGACGGTCTGACCGGAAAACGTTCCATTCCGCTCTTGACGAAGGGATTCTAGCGCCAAGAAAGCGCGATTTTAGAATGAACAGACGGTGGGTCAATAATCCGTCGATGGGGCGATAATGAGTATCGGGGATTGGCAAATTCGATGTGATCGGCAGACGCTTGATAAATGTCTCAAGGATGAAAAATTCCCTTATATCGTAGCGTTGGCTCGAGCTGTAAATGCTCTGCGTTTCGTTCACACTGCAATGCGCCACGCAGGCAACGGGGATGCCCCTGAAGCGCAGCGAGCGCGAATGAATTCCTACCTGTTCGCGTCGGCCATTCTCTACGAAGCGCTTCATCTTGTCGAAGCGATGAACAAGCCATTTAGAGATGAACCCGAATTCCAGAATGATCTTCGGCTTCTCTTAAGAGACAAAACCGTTCGGGAGCTTAAACAAGTTCACCTCAATCCAGTGCGTAACAATGCGGTTTTTCATTTCGAGGCCGAGCGGTTTGCTGAAACGCTTCGGCAGACCATTTCTGATGGATGCATTTTTCTGGTAGCCCGCGGGAATCCAACGAATGACGTTCACTATAGCTTTGCCGACATTGTCGCAGGCGAGATTCTTGTGGGGAGCGTAGGAGGAACGGAAGTGTTTTATAGCAAGCTAGAAACTGCGATGGTCGATACCCGTACGCTGCTTAAAGACTTTCTTGAAAGGGCTGAGAAACTAATTAACCATCATCTGGCAGCCTGGGGGTTCCAAAATGCAGTGGTGTCCCAACGTTCGGCTTGACTTGGGTAGGGCGGTTGGGGGGCTGGCCCACCTTCGCGCCATCATGAGTGTGGCTGCCCCACGCTTCGCGGTTTTCGAAGCGTGGGCACCACGGACTTCGACACCTTGTTCATTCATCACATACAGAGGGCGGCATTCCGTGGTATCTGTCCGAATGCCCAATCGACTCCATCGCTACTACGGCGCCGGATATTTGCACTTTATCACCACCAGTTGTTACCAACGCCGCGCGTTGCTTGGCAGCCGGAAAAATCGCGACCTCTTTCTCCTAGTGTTGGAGCAGGTACGGCGCCGCTATCATTTTGTGGTCGTGGGTTACGTAGTCATGCCCGAGCATGTGCATCTGCTCTTCGGCGAACCCGAGCGTGGCAATCCATCGATCGTGATGCAAGCCATAAAACAGGGTTTTGCGCGGCGTCTCTTGCGCAACCTTCGCTCGCAGCCCGATCCTCGACAAGGACACCTATGGAGCGCATCTCTGGAGGCTGGACACATCTGGCAGCGCCGCTTCTACGACTTTGTGGTATTCAGCGAGAAGAAGCGAGCAGAAAAATTGCGTTATATGCACCGCAATCCGGTCAAGCGCGGACTGGTGCTGGAGCCGCAACAGTGGGCGTGGAGCAGTTTCCGGCACTATGCCGACGGAGAGCGCGGTGCTGTGCTTGTGAACGAGGCTCAGAAGGCTGAGCTGAGGGTAAGCAAGGTCGCCTGATGCCATCGTCCGTGGTGCTCACCCTTCGAAAACCGCGAAGGGTGAGGCAGCCAAAGTCGGGGTGGCGCAA
>DATFVD010000042.1:0-2010 GCA_035260505.1 Terriglobales bacterium | reverse complement strand
TAGTAGCCGGAAGCCAGCAGCGCATCTTCCGCGTCCAGCACGCCATCGCGGAACGTAACGCTTCGCCCGGAGATCGCGGGAATGCGCTCGCCCGGAACAATGATCCCCACCAGGTTCAGCGGATCGGCGGCCGCAATGGTGACGCGCTCGCGATTCGCATTCGGAGGCAGCTTGCGCTGGACGCGCAACGACTCTACCGCCACCGGGAGGGCGAACTGCTCGCCCAGAAATCCATCGACGAATCGCCCGCCGCGCACTTCGCCGCGATCTTCGAGACGGCGGTAGCCGATCTGCAACTCACGCCATCGCGGCAGATTCGTTTCCCGCACCAGCAGGTCGCGGAAGACGACGCCGTAGCGCCGCAACAGCATCCAGCAGCAGGATTCGACGCTGCGGTCGCGATCCGCGCCTTCGGTGTGCAACAGCGACCAGCGTCCCGGCGCATGCCGCGGCCGGCGGGCTTTTCCAATTACTTTCGTGAGTCCATTTCCGGTAGAACTTTTTGGGGTTACCAGTGACCGCAGGTTCTCGAATCCGTCCGCGGTGACGAGGCCGGCAGCGACCAGTTCCCACAGTCCGGTTTCGATTTCGGCTTTGAGCCTGCCCGTCGCTCTGACCATGTCGGGGAAAAACAGCGCGCCCCGCTGCTTCAATAGTTCGAGCACCGCCTGCGCCACCGGACTTAAAAATGAGGTTGCGGAGTCTTCCGCTCCGGGATGATGGGGTCGCAACCAGTCGGCATCTTCACGCACAAAAAACGCAATCGGCGCGACCCGCGTCGGAATTACCCGCCGCCGGCTTTCTCGGCCGTTCTCATCGCTTCCCGTTGCTTCCAGAGTCGCCGGATGTGGCGACAGCCGCCCCCACCCGACCACTCCCGCCAGACACAGCTGATCGAGGTGCGCCGGATCGTAGTCCGAGATTCTGCGTGCCAGCACAAACCGCTCCCACGCGCTCGCCGGAATCTCAAATCCCTGCAGCTGGCGAATCACTTCCAGCGTCCCGTGCTCGCCCCGAACCTGCGTACCCGGAGCAATATGCTGCCAGCGCAAAAGCCAGTTCATGAACTGTGATGCCGTGACCGGGGCGATCTGCTTCCGCAACGTGGCGACCGTCAAGCGATGAATCCGAGCCAGCAGACGGCGCTCGCACCACTCTATTTCGGGTTCCTGTGAGGCAGATGGCGCGTGGCGTGAATCAGCGGGTCGGAACTTACCGCGCAGGATCGCTCCGCTTGCCTCCATGCGGAGTAAAGCCTTTTCGATCTCGGAAGCGGGCTGGCCCAGCAAGTCGCCAATTTCTGAGGCGGTGGTTGGGCCGAGATGTGCAATCCATCCCTGAACGGCCGTAAGCACGGCCTCGTCTGCGCTTGGTTGCGGGGTGGCGGGGCTCTGCTCCGCCGGGACAGGGCAGAGCCCCGTCACCACACGATGAATTGCCTGGAACCATTCGATCCGCTCGGCAGCCACCCAATATTGTTTGCCTGCAACTTCCGCCACGACGGCGCGATTCTCAAGATGCAGCCGCTCAAAGAATTGAGTCCAGTTGGCGGTGAACTTCGGGCCCTGAACGCCTAGCTGATTGCTGAATGCTGAAGGCTGAGTGCTCTCGACCGGCACCATCACCAGCGTATGCAGCACATCATGCAATTCGTCCGCGTCGCGTACATCGGGCCACGCCTCCTGCTGCACTTGCGCAATGGCCGCCGGATCGAGCGCGCCGACTTCCTCAAGAACCGACGCCGGCAGCACACGCCGCATCTCGACCGCGCGCGCGCGGCGCTCCTCTAGCGGCGCATCATCGAGGTAGGCATACGGATTCGCGTTGAGAATTTCGTGCGAGAATTGCGACGGCACCGGAGTGTCCACGGCCAGGCAGCGAATCCGTCCTTCCTCGATTCCGCGCAAGACCTCGCCTAGGCCCTCGATATCCAGCGCCTCGGTTAGAACGTCCTTCATTACCTCGCGCACCAGCGGATGGTCGGGAATCTTGATGTCTCCTTCGATATTT
>DATFVD010000041.1:0-30830 GCA_035260505.1 Terriglobales bacterium | reverse complement strand
AGGAGGTATGCCGATTGCCTCCGAGAAAGTACTTGAATGTTTCAGGTATTTTGTCTTATGCTTTGACATGGAAGGTCAGACGACGGTGGCGTTGAGCATTGGAATTTAGTTTAGCCGCTTAAGACGATTTCGCAACGTAAGGCGCCGGTTCCAAACGCAGCAACCCTCACCGTAACGGGACGCGTTGGTGTTCGAAGCACCGAACGCGCCCCTAACCAAAGTCGCCTGGATTAGAGGCAGCAATGGCTGTCACAAAAGGTAACGGGTTCCCCTTTGGGGCGCAACCAGCCTGTCCCTTATTCGTTTCCATGGACCGCTCCGTCCCCCGGCGCGTCGCGCATCCTCCGCCATAGTTCCGTCCAACTGAACCGTTTGTCCACGCCCGTCGGTTCTCGACTGCATCGAGGAAGTGTGCCTCGACGCGCCTATTTACCTTCGAACTTGCGGTCATTTTGCCGCCGAAAGGACATTTTGGTCATGGAGAAAGCACATCTGTATGAAGCACTGTATCTGGTGAACCACGGTATTGACGAAGCCGTTCGGGGAGTTCAACGCCTGAAGAAATCTCCCAAACTCTTCATGGAGGCCTACCACAAGTCCATGGCTGGCCTCGAACGCCGTCGTTCCATCATCAACCTGCAGTTCATGCTCGAAATGCGCAAGCTGGAAGAAGACGATGAGTCGCGCTTCGAGGAAGAATTCAACGTCTGGCTCTCCGACGAACCCCTAACCAACGACGAAATCTGTCAATTGATGCGCACCGTCGAACGCGAGCGCAAACTGGAAGGGAAACCGCCGTTGGTGCAGTTTCTCCCTCGGAGCAAGCGCCCGAAGAAAACGCATAAAAAAACCGAAGGAGTCCACCCCAGCAGCAAGCTAAATGGTCCGATGCCGTCCGCTCCGGGTGTCGAGAGCACAGTGCGGGAGGACGCGCATGCCTAAGAAGAAAAAGCCCAAGGCCGTGATGGTGGACGGTATTCCGATAAAGCCGATCAGCCCGGCAGAACACAGGCGGCTGGACAGGCGAATCAAGAAGAAGTACGAAGAGCTGCGGCGACGGTACCCGGAGGTTCACGGCAAGAAAGTGGATTGGATTTCGCACTGGCATGAGGAAGGATACCTGTCCTTCAACGTGAGGTTCACGGATGGAAAGAACTTCTCAATCCTGTGTAGCCCCACAATCGTCACGAACGTCGTTGATTTCTCAGACGTTAAGACGGGCGACTCCGTAATCATTCGCGAGTATTACCGCAGGCGCGACGAGGACTAACGTGGGCATTTGGAAGGTGGGCACCAACGCGAAAATTACAGTCGAGACTAGAGCCATGCTGGAGGAGTTCGCAGCCAAAGAACATCGCTCACTCGGTAATCTGTGTTTCGTTCTGTTGACCTGGGCTACAGAACAACTTCAGAAGGCTGGCACCATCGAGAGACTCTTGGGGAAAAGAGTCCCCATCCCAAAGCAGGGATTGCAAAGGAACAAGCCTTGGAACCCCGAATCTACAAAGTAGTTGTTATGTACAGAAACCTGGGCGCGAGAGAGGCCGTCACGATCTACGTGCTGGCCTTTAGTGGCGAAGAGGCAGAAAAGCGGGCAACCGATGCTATGTCATTGATTTCCGGCCAGAATCGGAAGCCCATCGCTAAGGAGTATCTCGTAGATCGCACGGTGAATTGGATTGCAATTAGCAGTCACGATGGCGTCATTGCGGAGGGCTGAAAGTGATCGAATGGATGGCACAAATAAGTTCGAGCGTGGGGCAAACCGATTGCTGCGATGCGGGATTCGCCGGCCCGCTGGTATCTCTCGACAGCTACGGACCATGGCCTGAGGAATGACTTGATGTCGTATTCGGAGTTACAGTGTTGGCGGACATAATCTGGTCGAGGAGGCAACGTCACCGTGATTATTGGAGATCGCTTACGCGAGATGCGTGAAGAGAAAAAGCTTTCGCAGGGGGACATTGAAAAGCGGACCGGCCTGCTGCGATGTTACATTTCTCGGGTCGAAAATGGACACACGGTCCCGGCCATCGAAACATTGGAAAAACTGGCCCGTGCGTTGGAGATTCCACTTTATCAGCTCTTCTACGAAGGTGAGGAGCCTCCCAAGCTGCCCAATCTTCCTAAACGGAAGCCCTCTAACGACATCACCTGGGGCAGTTCCGGCAAGGACGGGCGCTTTCTTAATAAGCTTCGTCGCTTGCTGGCTAAAACTGAGGAAGCAGATCGCAAGCTGCTTCTACACATGGCCCAGAAAATGGCTCGACCAAGGAATGGTCGAGCCGCAAGCAACTAAAGCCGGATTGCCGGGTTGGATGCGGATAGCAGTTAGAATCGGTCAGAAAGGATTCATAGCCACACCAAAGTGGGGCTGCAAGGGGTGACAAGATGGACTTGCGCTGCCCGAAGTGCAACAGCAACGATCTCAAAAAAGTTTCTCTCGCCTTACCCGAGCTTAGCGAAGAGGGATACAAGCGCGTCAGCACTGTTGATGGACTGGATGTCCTGAGGCGAGAGTTCGACGTCAAATCGCTGTTCAGTGGCCACAATACCCTAGTCCTACGCTCTTAGAAGACGGGTAGGAGAGAAGTTATCTATATACCACCCGGCGACCTTCTGCGAAAAGCCGAGTAGACGGTGGGATTTACTTAGGAAAGAGGCGGCTCGCCGGGTTATCAGAAGGAAGAGCCCCGGTCTTACTTGCGAAGACTGTTCGTGCAAGGCGCACGTGCGGTGATGCAACAACGTACGAAGCAGTCTTCCGGTCTGAGTGCCTGGCTGGCACAACTCACATCGCGCACGCACCGCAACGTCGCCGTCGTAGCGTTAGCTAACAAACTCGCCCGCATAGCCTGGGCCGTGCTCGCGAAGAATGAACCCTATCGGCCTCCCGTGTTAGCCGATGTAGCTGCAGCTTAGCGACGACTGCGGAGAACAAGATTTCTTACCAGGTCTGCTGGCGAATGAGGAGATGGCACAACGGTCGAACCCGGCGCTCTTTAAACCCGTAACCGGAAGAAGTCTCTTAAGACTGCATAACTAATGGGGACGAGAGCGCAGCGCATTCCATCCTGGCCAGGAGTGATTCACTCCAACAAAGGCCGTATACATTTGCGCAGACCAACTTGTGACATCCCACATTTCGCTTGCGGCGAAGCGGCGGACCATACATTCCGGGTACCGTCAACCGGGAGCAATCGATCGAAAGCGAAGAGTGGAGCATCGAAGGACACGCCGATTGGTTTCTCGACTACGAGAGCGCTCTCAATATACTCGCGACAGATTTGAAGGCCTAATTAGTCGAGCGGTACTTCTATTCGATTTCATCGTAGATCGCTGCCTGGCGCAGTATCACCTGGAGTATGCCCAGCGAAGACTGACCAACCCATACGGATGCCAAGCTGAGATGAAGTTCTACTTTGCTTGAGAAATGAGTCCCACCGTGGAGCAGGGAACCAGTGAGTTTTACTTTGGGTTTTGGTTCAGCGAAAGACCGAGTTCTCCTTGGAACAGTGGCTGCAGCAGCGAACGTAAGATGATGCGGAAAGAACAGCGTAGTCTGAGAAAAAACGCTCATTGATCGAATCGAAAGAATCGTTTTGACAGCGCGAGACGCATCCGTGCTAATGATGCGATCAGGTCATTCCTCTCTCTTCTCGAAGTGAAGTAAGGGTGGTTATGAAAAGCATACTGACTGTGGTCCTGTGTGCCTTCGCGTTGAATTGCCACGCACAATCGACAACGTCATTACGAGGAGTCATCACGGATCCTTCCGGGGCGGCTATCCCGGGGGCCATAGTGACGATTAGCAGCCCGGAAACGGGTTCCGTACGGCGAAGCGTTACGGATGCTAATGGGGAATACAATTTCCTTCAGGTCGCCCCCGCAACCTACAAGCTCACCGTCGAAAAGGCGGGTTTCGCCACGATGACGCGGTCTGATGTGAAGCTGCTGGTGAACACACCGAGCGCGCTCGATATGACCATGGCTGTCAGCGCAACGGGTGAGGTCGTGAATGTGGAAGCGGACGTGTCGCAGGTGAATACGACGGACGCCAGTATTGGCAATCCGTTCAGCGAGATGCAGGTGAGACAAATCCCGCTGCAAACGCGAAACGTCGTGGAGCTGTTGAGCGTGCAGCCGGGCGTTACTTCCAATGGAGAAGTGCTTGGGGCGCGCCGCGACCAGAACAACGTCACTTTGGACGGAGCGGATGTAAACAATAACCAGAATTCGGGGTTGGTCGCGCAGACGACGGCAACCGGCACGGGGGGATACCAGGGATCAAACGCCAACGGTGCAAATATCAATTCCGGCTTTAATGCGGTGTTGCCAATTCCGCTGGATTCGGTCCAGGAATTCCGCGTGACAGTGGCTGGAGAAGGCCCCAACCAGGGGAGATCGTCGGGCGGACAGGTTTCGCTCGTGACCAAGAGCGGAACGAATCAACTTCACGGGTCCGTTTATGAATACAACCGCAACACCGCCACAGCCGCGAATACGTGGTTCAACAATCAAGCCGGAGTGCAGCGGCAACCCCTGGTGCGGAATCAGTTCGGCGGTTCCGCTGGCGGCAAAATCGTGCGCGACCGTGCCTTCTATTTCTTCAATTACGAGCAGCGGCAGGACGGCAGCGGTGTCGCGCAGGTTCGTGCGGTGCCCTCGGATACTTTGCGCCAAGGGATCTTTAAATATACGATGTGCAACAACCCCAGCGGACTCAACGGCATTTGCGATCCGGCCAAGGACACAATTCTTGTTCAAACTCTCTCGGCCAGCGACCTCAAGTCCGTGGATCCCCTGAATCAGGGAGTCAACGCCAGCATCCTTCCCGTCTTAAATCAATATCCTCACGGCAATGCTCCGTCTTTTGGTGAGGACGGAGGGCTAAACTTTAGCGGTTATCGGTTCAATGCGCCGAGTCATCGCAGCGATCATGCGATTGTCGGCAAGATCGACGTGCACCTGGATAGAGCCGCCAAGCACACTTTGAGCGTGCGCGGAACGCTGGCGGACAACACCGACGACCAGATCCTGGCGCAACTCCCTGGGCAAAGCCCTGCATCAACGCTGCGCGACAACAGCAAAGGTTTTGCGGCGCAGTACACGGCGGTCTTGAAGACTAATCTGATCAATGTTTTGAATGTGAGTTACACACGATTTGGCCAGGCTTTGTCTGGAGTGACGGGGCCGCTTCTATTCCAAACCAGTCTGGACCCACTGCAGAATCCCTATGCGCGCCCGTTCGCTCAGACCTTGCCCACACTGAATCCGAACGATGACGTAACATGGACCAAGGGCCCACACACGATCACTGCGGGCTTCTCTTTCCGGGTCATTCACAACAATACGAGTTCGTATGCCAACTCTTTCCCGCGATACGGTTACGGCGCCACCGAATTGATCGGCTTGGGGGCGGATATTGATAATGCGCTGACAAATTTCATGGCGTCGAATCCCGGGAGGTTCGGGGCGAATCCGGGGCTCGCCGATACGGCCTCGGTCACAAATGGAATGGGCGCCATCCTGGGGCTGGTGAACGATGATTTTCATACCAACCAGTTCGACCGGAGCGGCAACCCTCTCAGCCTGGGTGCGCCGCAGGTGCGCTCTTTCATCGAACACGATTATGCGCTCTACGTTGGGGATTCGTATCGCATAAACCGCAGTCTGACGCTGACTTTTGGTTTGCGCTGGGAGCATTACCGGCCGCCGTACGAGGCACACGGATTGCAGTCGACATCCACCGTTCCTCTGCCTCAATACTTCGCGGAGCGCGATCGTTTGCAGAGCCAGGGCGTGCCACAGAACGCAATGCCCAACGCTACGCTCAGTTGGGCCCTCAATGGCCCGGCGAATGGCAAACCAACTTGGTGGAAACCTTCCAATCTAAACTTCGGACCGCGCTTCGGATTGGCCTACGCCCCGACCGGCCGTGACGGGTGGCCGGGAAAGGTGTTCGGAAGGACGGGAGCGTTCCGAGTTGGAGCCAGCATGGTCTATGATCGGTTTGGCAGCGACCTGATCACACAATACGATCAGAACGGCTCTCTGGGTGTGGCCAATAAAGAGAATTTCCCCGACTCGTACAGCTTCAGCACTAGCCAGCGTTATACCGGGGCCGCGCCCGCGTTACCAACTCCTGCGAAAGAGACGTTTCCCTACACCCCGCCTCAGATTGCCGCGATCGCTGGGGACTTCGAGGGCGTTTCGCCCAATCTGAAGCCGCCGTACGCATACGTTTTCAATGCCAGCTTTGCACGGGAAATTCCCGGCGGGATGACGATCGAGATCGGCTATGCCGGTCGCCTTTCTCATCGGCTCCTAATGGAAGGGGATGTTTATACTCCGCTCGAGTACTTCAAAGATTCGAAGTCTGGGGTTACTTGGGAACAGAACGCGGCCAAGGTGCGGGCAATGTTTGATTCGGGCTTGACGGTGAACCAAGTGAAGGCCAATCCGAGCTTCGTGCCCACGCTGCCGTTCGTCGAGGACATGTGGCCCACGCTAGCGAATGTGGACGTCACGGGAAGCGCCTCCGCTAACTACTTTTTATGCGTGTATCAGGATTATGGGGGGAGCTATCTCGACTGCCTCCATGCGTTGGATCGCAACGTCACGAGCTCCTACTACCCGGGCCAATGCCTGACAGTCACCGGATGCTACACATTCTTCCCGCGGCAAGGTAGTTCGATGCCAACGTGGATGAATAGCGGCACGGCCGCATATCACGGACTAACCTTGTCGCTGCGACGTAGGTTTTCTCACGGCCTGTCTTTCGACTTTAACTACGCCTGGTCGCACTCGATCGATGACGGGTCGGCCGCGGAGTCCGGGGCAGGAGAACAAGGCGCGGCGATTCAAAACATATTCAAAACGCGGGAATTCCGCGGTTCCTCCGATTTCGATATGCGGCACAACATCACCGGCAATGTGCTCTACCAGTTGCCGTTCGGCAAGGGCAGGGCCTTTTTCCGCGACACTCCTGGGTGGTTAGATGCGATCGTCGGTGGCTGGCAGGTTTCCGGTTTGACTCGGTTCCGGACAGGGCTGCCTACGACGGTGGCAGGCGGTCTGGAGTACAACGCCAACTACTGGCTGAGTTCGCTCGCGATCATAACGGGTCCCGTCAAAAGCGGAGTGCATATTGATCAGAACGGGAATCCCAGCATCTTTGCGAACACGAGTGCCTCGAATTCTTTCGCGGACGAGCTTCCAGGGCACACTGGGAAGCGCGCTGCTGTCCGACTGGCTTCGTTCTTTAACACGGATATGGCGGTGACAAAGGAATTCAAGTTGCCTTGGGAAAGCCAGCGGATTCAGTTTCGGGCGGAGGCCTTCAACGTGTTTAATAACGTCAACTTCACAAACCCAAGCCTGGCTTTGACTGCGCCATCGACCTTTGGCGAATTCCAGGGCGTGATGGATCCCCGCGTGATGCAGTTCGCCCTGCGCTATGAATTCTGAGTGCTTCCTGCAGCAACGGCACGCCCTTGAGCTGAGGTTTACCGTGCCGGACTCAAACATCTACGCAGTTGCGAAGGAGGCATCCTCGGGTTCTCGGGTACACCCGGAAGCGTAGTCGAGCCGCATAGCTAGAGTGGGGATCTGGACTTCAGGACAAAGCTCGGGGACGGGTAGCTCCAGCGCGATGCTGGAGCCCTGATCCGGTGCTTCCTTGGCGAGAACGATCACGCGAGAACTCAAATACAACGCCTCTTGTGTGTTGTGGGTCACAAAGAGAACCGTAATTCCGGTGTCACGCCAGAGTTGGCGAATGAGGCGTTGCATGTCCTTGCGCGTGCCTGGATCGAGCGCGCTGAACGCTTCGTCTAAGAGCAGAATCCTGGGTTTGTTGATGAGGGCTTGGGCAATGGCGACGCGCTGCTGCATGCCACCGGAAAGTTGGTCCGGATATTTATTAGCATCCGCATCGTGCAAACCGAGCCGGCCAATATAGTGCATGGCTTCCTGCCGGAATTGGCGACGGCGGCGGAAGTAACGCGGCGTTACACGAGTGAGCAGATTGAATTCGTTGACTTCCGGTCCGAAGGTGATGTTGCCGAGAACCGTCTTATCGGGAAACAACGAATATTTCTGAGGCACGAAGCCGCACGTGCGATCGGGCTGGCGGCGTTCGACGCCATCGATTAAGACGCGGCCGGCGGTCGGTTGTTCCGAGCCGAGGATAAGCCGCAAAAGCGTTGATTTTCCGCAACCGGTTTGACCCAACAGACAGACAAATTCACCTTCTTCGATGCGCAGATCGATATTGCTTAATACCGGGCGAGACGGCGAACCGTAGGCGACGGAAACATTCTCGATGTGAATCAAAGCCATGCCTCTTATGCCTCGTGGAACCACGGGTGGAGCTTGCGATTGACTATGCGCATCGCCAGGTCCACCAGGAAGAGCAGCAACGCCACCCACAGCACATAAGGGATAATTACATCCATTCCCATGTGCCGGCGCAGCAAGGCGATACGGTACGCTAGCCCGTCGGTGGAGGCGATCATCTCTCCCGCAAACAGAAACAGCATGACCGCTTTCAGGTTGAGACGGATGCTGTTCAGCACGCGCGGCGCGATTTGCCGGAGGACGACACGGTAGGCGACGTCGAAATCGCCAGCGCCTAGCGTGAAGGCTTTCACGATCTGCTCGCGGGGGACGCTTCGCGCAAGGTTGCAGGTGTCCAGAATGATGGTCGGAGTCACGCCGATGACAATCAGCATGATTTTGGACAGTTCGTCGATGCCGAAGGCAATAAACAGGATGGGCAAGAGCGAAAGCGCGACAATTTTGTCAAAGAAGAGCACGAAACGCGAAAAGAAGACTCCTACGTAGGGAAACAGGCCCATGTGGAGGCCCACGATGACGGCCGGAATCAGCAGCAGCAAGCTATAGAAAAAGCGGCGCGAGGTGGCCTTGGTGTCCTTCCAGAGCATGCTTGAGAAAAAGCGTTGCGGAAGACTCGCATTTTCCGCGATGGCTTGCTCCTCATCTTCCGCGGGCTTGAACGCAGCATCGTAGGTGCTGCGTGCCATCTGTCGGATGGTTGGCACGATGCGGTCGTCGGTGTTGTCCTGATGGCGTCTGTGGGCGGTCTGAATGTAAAGCCCGATCCCTAGCGCGAACAGGGACCAGGAAAGAACAACGGCCCAGGTCCGGCTGGGTTTGGCGTGGACGAGCTGTAATTTATGTCCCATCGGTTCTCTTGCCACTTGGCTTACAGCTTGGCTTGGGACGCCATCTCCATAAAAGCGGTCTCGAAATGCAAACGAACACGGTCTGCCTTGCCCTGTATGGAACCATCCGGATAGCGAACTGCGACATCGTCGACGGAGCCGGTCTTCTCGCCCAAGAGGCCGTGTTCAAAACAGAATTGCCGGACCAGAGCCATCTTCTGCTTGAGCTCTGGCGACTTGCCGAATTGCGCGGCGGATTGCGGCTGGTAGAACATTTTGGTGGTACTGAGCTGCTCCTTATAAGAAGTCAGAGAATCGGCGGAGCCTTCGGCGATGGCGGCCAGCACCTTGTCGGCTGAGGGATCTTGCGCCGACATCAGTCCCATCATTTCGTACCAAGCGCCGGCCAGGGCCTTGGCAAATTTCTGTCCAGAGCCGTCGGGCCGGTCGAGGACGTCCGTACGCACGACGGTAAGGTCGAGAATCTCGCCGGGAATTTGCGATGAGTTGAAAAGGGAAGAGACGCCCTTTTCTTTCGAGAGCTGAGAGAGCATTGGCTTCCACGTGACTACGGCGGAAGCGCTGTTGTCGCTGAGGAACGCGGACTGAATATCGGAATCGGAAGTGTTGATTTTGCGCACCTGCTTAATCTGGCTGCGCAGACCATTCATGGTTAAGGCGCGGTCGAAGAGGTATTCTGAGACGGTTTTCTCCACTAGAAGCATTTTCTTGCCCGGCAGGTCCTTCATTTGGAGGCCGTTGCGCACAAGCAGAGCGTCATTGCCATTGGAATAATCACCAATGATGACAACGGTCGTGGGTACGCCCGACGCCGCGGGCATGTCCAAGGCTTCCATGTTGGTCATGGTGCAGGCGTCGATGTTGCGCGAGACAAAGGCGTCCAGCGAAGGGGCATAGTCGAAGCGCTGGACCTTGATGGTGATGCCGTATTTGTCCGCCCATTTCTTAAGAATTCCAGACTTTGCGAGGTAGTGATAGGGTGTCCAGCCTGCGTAAATCGACCAACCGACGGTAAATGTCGGTTTCTGAGCAAAGGTGGAAGTCGCCAGTAGAAGAAGGAGGGCAAGAGCGCACAGCGTCGTTTTCATGTAGTGACCGCAAAGCGGCCGCTTATTCCCGCGGGACGAAAGCCAAAGGGGACTTGTCGGACTTGCATCGTGCGGAATCTTAGCGCGATGGCGTGCGCCTCGTCCGTCATTTTTTCTATAGGAGAGATTCAGAGTTTGGATGCTCCCAGGTAGGAGCGCCATCCACCGAAACGGGTTATTTCGACGGCGTTGGAGATCGCGTAAGGCTCGCAGATAAAGCCCTTTACGGATTCACCAGAGTCCAGGGTGACGTTACCAATGCCCTGCGGGGGAGCAACGGTTGCCATGAACCCGCCGAAATGCCCTTCCGGCACAATCCAAACTTCCACTTCGATGCCCGGACCTGCAAACTGCTCGTCGCGCACCAAGCCGGGTTTGGGTGGGTTGGTTCCCTGCAACGCATAGAGCCGGTAACCTGCTGCCGTGCGGCAGGTCTTTTTCAGCCGGGCGCCCAGGGAGGTCAACTCGGAGTTCAGGGGTTGGCCTGTGAGATGGGCTCCCACCACCGCGACTTCCAGGCTTCCAGGTGTTCTTTCAAGCAGGGGATTCTGCGCACCAAGGTAGCGATGCGTAAGCGCGAGCAGACCTTCATCCGAAAAGGCCGGGCCGATGAAGGAAATCCCGAACGGCAGACCGTTCGAGCGAAAGCCAGCAGGAGCGGCAACGGCGGCCAAGTCCATCAAGTTTACAAAATTTGTGTAATAGCCGAGATTCGTATTTATCTTCACGGGGTCGGAAGCCACCTGGTCGTGGGTATAGATGGTTCCGGTGGTGGGCAAAACGAGAAAGTCGATGTTGAGCCATTGTTTAGCGGCTGCCCGGCACAAATCCCGCAGGCGGTACTCAGCCTCGAAAGCCTGAACAGCGGTGTAGCGATCCCCGCCTGCAATAATGCCGCGGACAACCGGATTCATTTCGTCTGAGTGATTTTTGAGGAAGGACTGAATGGCAGCCAGACGTTCCGCAACCCAAGGTCCTTGGTAGAGCAAGTCCGCGGCTGCGCGAAAGATTGAAAAATCGATTTCAATGCGCTGGCCCCCGAGCCGCTCGACTTTCCGCATCGCCTCCGCGTACAGAGCCGGTGCCTCTGCGTCGCCGAAAAACTCCAGTTGGTCGGGCGGAGGCACGCCAAACCGGAAAGGAGTATCTAGCCATGGCGCGGCATTTTCACCGGGACGAGGCGCACGCGAAAATGGATCGCTGGAATCAAAGCCGCTGGAGGCACGCCAGACTTGATGCGCGTCATGGCAGGTGCAGGCAAAGATGGACACACAATCGAGCGTCCGGCAGGCCGGAACCACGCCGGCGGTGCTAAGCAGGCCTCGAGTAGGCTTGAGGCCAATCAAGTTGTTGAAAGCCGCTGGGACGCGCCCCGACCCGGCGGTATCGGTGCCGAGAGAAAACGTTACGAGCCCCTTCGCCACGGCTACTGCTGAACCCGAACTTGAGCCGCCCGAAATGTACCGCTCATCGAACACGCTGGAGCAGGCGCCAAATGGCGATCGCGTCCCGACCAACCCGGTGGCAAACTGGTCCATGTTGGTTTTTCCGACCAAAATGGCGCCGGCATCTTCGAGGCGCCGAACCACCGTTGCGCTCAAGGCAGGCGTGTAGGCGTAGGCCGGGCAGCCAGCGGTTGTCGGCAGCCCGGCGACATCGATATTGTCCTTTACCGCGAAGGTCATGCCGGCAAGAGGCAAGCCCGGGCGATTTTCGAGATTGCGCGCACGAGCTACCGCGCTCTCCCGGGGAACCAGCGAAATCCACACCGGGTTCAGCGCCGCGCTCTCCAGACGGTCATACAGGGCTGCGACATTCTCCGAAATCTTCATCCGGACGGCTCCGTGCGAAGCGCCAGCAATACTTGTCCCGCGGATACTACCGCTCCCGGGACACAGTTGAGTTTTTCGACGATGCCGGCGCTCGGCGCCACAACCGCAATTTCCGTTTTCATCGCCTCGAGCACAAGCAACTTCTGTCCGGCCTGTACTTTTTGCCCGGTTTCCACGGCTATTGTCCAGACGCTAGCGCCGATTGGAGAGCGTACGGGCTTACAGTGGTCAGGGGTATCGGAATCACCGTTCGATGCTGCGGGCGCATCCGCGGGTTCGAGATATTCAGCTTGACCTGCGGCCGCCCATCGCTCGCGCTCTGCCTCAAACGCATGAACCTGGCGGGCCTTGAATACGGCGGCGTCTGCCTCGATGGACTTCAGAAACGTATGATAGTCGCGGAGACGGAATTCGGTCGGTTCGATGCGAAGCGAGTAGCGACCGCGCGGGAAGGCGTCGCGAATCTCCAGCAGCTCGCCCGCGCTTACCGGGAAAAAGCGTATCTGATCGAAAAAGCGCAGAAGCCAGGGCGTTCCCGGCGAGAATTCGGCGGTCGACCGAAAAGTGTTCCACATTTGCGCCGTGCGGCCCACAAATTGATAACCGCCGGGCCCTTCCATTCCGTAAACGCAGAGATATGCGCCGCCGATTCCCACGGCATTCTCCGGCGTCCAGGTGCGGGCCGGATTGTATTTCGTGGTCACCAAGCGATGACGGGGATCCACGGGCGTGGCCACCGGCGCGCCAAGGTAGACGTCACCCAGCCCTAGCACGAGATAGCTGGCACCGAACACAATGCGGTGGACTTCATCTATGGAGTCGAGGCCGTTAATGCGGCGGATAAACTCGATATTGCTGGGACACCATGGAGCGTCTGGGCGTACGCCTTGCACATATTTGCGAATGGCGAGTTGCGTAGCCGGGTCGTCCCAGGAAAGCGGCAGATGTACGACCCGCGACTTTACGACGATGTCCTCTAGGTCGGGAATGCAGCGCTCACAATCGTCCAACGCTTCCAGCAATGCCTCACGACGCAGGCGGGCATCGTAATGGATATGCAGCGAGCGAACTCCCGGGGTGATGTCGATCATCCCCGGCAGATTCATGCTCCGTAATCGCTGTTCCAGAGCATGGACGCGGAAGCGCAGGTTAAGATCGAGTAGGTTCGGTCCGTATTCCACCAGCAAATAATTGTCGCCGTCGGCTCGGCAAACCACGGCTGGCGCGCCATTCGGTTCGGAGCGACGCAACACAGGATCGACGCGAGAGTCGATGGCCGGCAGAGAAGGAAGTCCTCCGGAAAGCGTTCCCACTCCAGCCTCGAGGGCGCGCCTCAGTTCCAGGGCCTGATCGAGAGACATAGCGCGAAAACGGACCAGGTCACCAGCCTTCAATTGCCCGATCTTCCAGAGCTCGGCCTCGATGATCGTCGCCGGGCAAACAAAGCCGCCCAAGCTGGGACCATCGGGTCCAAGGATCACTGGCATATCGCCGGTAAAGTCGACCGTGCCGAGAGCGTACGCGTTGTCGTGAATGTTGGAGGGATGCAGGCCAGCTTCGCCGCCATCCCTACGCGCCCATCGGGGTTTCGGGCCGATTAGCCGCACGCCCGTCCGATCCGAGTTGTAATGTACCTTCCACGCAGTCGAGAAGAACATGTCGATGTCTTCGTGCGTGAAGAAATCCGGCGCGCCGTGCGGTCCATAAAGGACGCCAATCTCCCACTCGTGCCTATACTGCGGAATCAGTTCGTCCGGAAGGCTGCGAGTCTCTGATAAGTTGCCCTGAGACTCGCCAATGTGCAGCACGTCTCCTGCGGCTAGCACGCGACCCGACTGGCCGCCGAATTTTCCCAATATGAAGGTCGAGCGGCTGCCGAGGTACTGTGGGGCCTCGATGCCGCCTGCAACCGCGAGATAGGAGCGTGCGCCCGCATCGTAAGCCGCTCCCAGCTCCAGCAGTGAGCCGGCAGGCACGAACACTGAGCGCCACCGTGCCAGCGGCTGGCCATTGAACCGAGCCCCAAAATCAGCGCCGCTCAGCGCAATCCTGGCATCACAGGAGAAACGCAAGGTCGGTCCAGTCAGCGTGATTTCGAGTCCCGCAGCGCTCGGCGGATTGTCCACTAAACGATTGGCGAGACGAAATGCCAGCGAATCCATAGGACCCGAAGGCGGCACGCCAACGTGCCAGAAATCTAAGCGGCCGGGATAGTCCTGGACTGTGGTCTGCGTACCGGGCTCCACTACATCAATGCTTAGGGGTTGGTACGAAAAATCCTGCAGAAAGGAAGTAGTAACGCCGCCAGCGGCCAACGCAGGGTGGTCACACACTTGGCGCAAGTAGGATAGGTTAGTTTCCAGTCCAGATAGCTGGCAGTGACCCAATGCAGTGCGAAGAGCGTCGAGGGCAGCTTGGCGTGTGGACGCACGCACGATCACTTTCGCCAGCATAGGATCGTAAAATGGCGTCACGTCGGTTCCCGGTTCAACCCAGGTCTCCACTCGGACTCCAGGAGGCCAGACAACGTGCGAAAGCTTGCCGACGCTAGGTTGGAAGTTCTTCGCGGGGTCCTCCGCATAGACGCGTGCTTGGATGGAATGCCCCGAGGACCTAATGTCGCGCGCGTCGAGATGGAGATTCTCCCCCGCCGCCTGTCGAACCATCCATTCCACCAAGTCCACGTTGGCCACCTCTTCAGTGACGCCGTGCTCTACCTGCAGGCGGGTATTGACCTCGAGAAAATAGAAATCGGCGCTAGCGTTGTCGTAAATAAATTCCACGGTTCCAGCCGATAGATAGCGGACTGCTTTGCCGAGTTGCACCGCGGCATCCATAAGTTTTTGCCGTACCACGTCGCCGAGGCCCGGCGCGGGCGTCTCTTCGATCACTTTTTGGTTCCGGCGTTGCACGGAGCAGTCACGTTCTCCAAGGGCGATGACTGAGCCGCTGCCATCGCCAAAAATCTGCACCTCAATGTGCCGAGCCTGAGCGACGAATCGCTCTAGATATAAGCCGCTGCTGCCAAAGTTCGATTGGCTCAGTCGCCCGACCGCGTCGAAGGACTCGCGCACTTCCTCAGGAGATGTACACAAGCGGATTCCAATGCCCCCGCCACCGGCAGTGCTCTTCAACATCACGGGATAGCCAATGCGTTCGGCGGCTTCGATTGCCGCGTCCGCGTTATCGAGCAGTGCTGTGCCGGGCAGCAAGGGCACATTGTTTTCAGCCGCGATCCGGCGTGCCACGTGTTTCAAACCGAAGGCGCGCAGCTGCTCCGGAGTTGGTCCGATGAACACGGTCCCTTGTGAATTGCAAGCTTCCGCGAAGGCGGCGTTTTCGCTGAGGAACCCGTATCCCGGGTGAATGGCTTCCGCTTGGGTCTTTCGCGCAGCCTCCAGCAATGCCGGTATGGAGAGATAGCTTTGGACGGGCGTTGGCGGCCCGATGAAGACCGCCTCATCGGCCTGGTCGACGTGCGGCGAATGCCGGTCGGCCTCCGAAAAAACAGCCACCGAGGCAATGTCCATTTTCCGTAAGCTGCGAATGATGCGGCAAGCAACCGCGCCGCGGTTGGCGATCAGGACCTTGCGAAACTTCACGTCTCGGGCCCATCCCAGATCAGCACCTGGACAGGAGTTGGATTGTAAGCGTTGCACGGATTGTTCAATTGCGGGCAGTTGCTGATCAGGACTAGCACATCCGTTTCCGCACGCAGCTCAACGTACTTGCCGGGATCGGAAATGCCGTCTTCAAAGGTGAGCTTGCCATCCGGCGTCACCGGCACATTCATGAAGAAATTAATGTTGCTGGTAATGTCGCGCTTGGTCATGCCGTGGTCCCACTCGATCACCGCTTTGAGGAAACTGTTGCGGCACGCGTGCATGTAGCGCTTTTCGATGGCGTAACGCACCATGTTGCTCTCCGTAGCGCAGGCCCCTCCTAAGGTGTCGTGACGACCGCAAGTGTCGGCCACAATGGTGAGCAGCACCGCGCCGTTGGTCGAAATCAATTTCGTGCCGGTGGTGAGATAGATGTTGCGCTGTTGCTGAATCGTGTCTTGGACGCTGTACCGGTCGGAGTAGTCGTGCGCGTTGTAAAACAGAGTGTCTACCGCCTGGTTGCCGTGGAGATCGACAATGCGAAAATATTGGCCCTTTTCGATGGCGTGTATCCATGGTTCGCCCGCGGGAATGATCTGGCTGTAGATTGCTCTTTCGGGATCGAGCTTGCTCTCGACTAAATTAATTCCGCTCATGGTTTCCGAATTCTCACAGGAAATACCTCTCCGTCAGCGTAAAGCCGCGTACGTTTTCAGGACGCGAAATACGGCACGCATCGTCTGGACCCGGCGCCGGAACTCGCCGGATCGACACCTGCACCGGCTTCGGTTCGTATTTTGGATTGGGATCAAGCGGGTGCTGGCAAGTATTGAGAATTGTGAGCACATTCATCTCCGCGCGAAGCTCGACGTAATCGCCAGCCTTGGAGTTGCGCGGCACGAAATTCATGCCGCCTTCCCCTGCGACATCGACCCGGCTGAAGAAATTTACGTTGGCCATCAAGTCACGGGGTCCCAGTCCCCACTTGCCTAGCTCAATCAAAAAACCATCGCGCCCATTCTTGTGGTAGTCGTTGCCGTGCTCCTGATGGGCGGAGGGCCCGTATTTTGCGCTCACCAGTTTGGCGCTCGATGTTCCGCCGATCGGATCATGCCAGCCAACCGTATCTTCGATTATTGAGCAGAGGATCCGACCCATGTCCGAGTACAACACAAAACCTTTGGTGAGCCGAGCGATATGCTGCGCCTTCAGCGTGTCGGGCATGTTGTACCGTTCCACCGGGCACTCGAAGTTGTAAAAAATGGCAGCAACGTTCGCTCCACCTTCCAGGTTGACAATGCGCAGAGACGTTTCGCGCTTCAGCACATGCGACCATGTAGCGCCGCCCGGAATGGTCTCCTCCCAGAGTGGGGAAGTTTCCTTCATGTACACCTCTTCGGATAGAGTCTGAAACTTAGCTCGTTCAGAGAATTAGAAAGCGGAGAGTGGAGGGCCGCAGCAGACGTCCATTCTGGTCAGGCGCAGATATACGACAATCGAGATGTGAGCTCTTGTGTTACGGGCTGAGTAAACGGAAATCACGGTGCGTAGTCTCCCACAAGTGGGTCACTCACACAACAAAGATTCGCGAACTATCGCAGCAATCTGATCTCTTTAGCAAATCACCTCTTTCGCATTGACGGTCTCACGGTCCGTAAGTATATTGGCCCCGTTTCCATTAATTTTAGACTCGGGGAATCTAGGCGGAGTGGTCGAATGGTCTCTCGGCATGATCTTTGTGTCTTCTATCCGCCTCAGCGAGCACGGGAAAGCGCCATCGAGCCTTGGCCAAACGGGACTTAATGATGAAAACGAGGCAGATTTTTCTTTTAGCGACATTACTGTGCGCTCTTTCCGTGCAAGTTGTTCGTGCGCAACTGCCACAGCCCGACGGAGGCAACATACAGGCGGGTAGTTTGCCGAAGCAATGGATGACGGGCGGTCCCAAATGCATGGAGGGTCCGGAATGGGAAGTTCACGAGTACAACAGAGATCTTTATATTCTCCGGCAGTCAGGATGCACCGACTATGAAAAGCCGTTTGTTTATCTTCTCTTGGGCGAACAGCGGGCCTTGCTCTTCGATACGGGTTCGAGAAGCGGGAACCTCGTTCCAACACTACAGCGGGTAGTGAAAAACTGGCTACGTCGAACCAAGCGGGAAACGATCTCTCTAGTGGCTGTCCACTCCCATTCGCACTCGGATCACGTCGCAGGAGACGCGGAGGTTCAGGCAATGCACGACCCCGCGATGCCCGTAACCTTTGTTCCGGCGGAATTGGAAGCAACCAAGCGCTTCTACGGAATCAGTAATTGGCCCGACGAAATTGGGCGTGTGGATCTTGGTAATCGCATTATTGATGCCGTCCCGATTCCGGGCCACGACACAATGGGGATCGCGCTCTATGACCGCAACACCGCAATTCTGTTCACCGGCGACAGTCTGTATCCCGGCAGATTATACGTTCGCGACTTCGGCGAATTTCAAAGGAGCACCGAGCGGTTGATTCACTTCACCGAAGGCAAGGTAGTCGCGCACATACTCGGCTGCCATATTGAGGAAACGCGAACTCCTTATCTCGACTACCCAGTCGGCACAATGTACCAGCCGGATGAACACGAATTGGCGCTATCCAGAGGCGCATTGCTTGAATTAGAAGAAGGATTGTTGTCGCTGCATGGCAAGCCGGCGCGGCTCGCGTTGCGGGATTTCAGCATCTGGCCCGTTGGCGCGGGTTTCGATATGTCGAGTTCGACTAAAGCGCTCTTCGAAAAGACCCAGAAGCAACAGCTCGATCATATGTGGAACCAGACACAACAATAACCAGCAGGCTTTCGTGTGGCAAGCCATTAGCCGACCGCCCGATTGCTGTGGAGTTCAGTCAGGCTCGCAGCAGCCAACTGGTGCGACGCTCAAGCTATGATGTCGTGGATTACGCTGCCCGCAACGTCTGTCAATCGGAAGTCGCGACCGCTATATCTGTAAGTCAGTTTCGTATGATCGATCCCAAGCAGATAGAGGATCGTGGCGTGAAGGTCATGGACATGTACCGGCTTGTCGACGACCTTCCAGCCGAAGTCGTCAGTGGCGCCATAAGTGACGCCTCCCTTCACTCCGCCTCCCGCTAACCACATCGTGAATCCATGCGGGTTGTGGTCGCGACCGTTGTGCGTCTGGCCACCCATGAAGCCGCTTCCCATTTCGACTACCGGAGTTCGGCCGAATTCTGACCCGCACACCACTAAGGTCTCATCGAATAGCCCTCTGGTTTTCAGATCTTTGATGAGCGCGGCGAAGGGTTGATCCGAATCATGTGCTGTCTTGCGATGCAGCTGGATGTCGAAATGGTGATCCCAAGGGTCGCCCTTGGCGTAGTACAGCTGCACCATGCGGACGCCACGCTCGATCAGGCGTGCAGCGGTCAAGCAACCGCGAGCGGTACTTCCCTCGCCATAGAGTTTTTGCACCACTTCGCTTTCTTTCCTCACATCGAATACATCCGGAGCTTCGGTCTGCATACGATAGGCCGTTTCCAGTGCTGCGATCGTTGCCTCCAGCTGGGGATCAAACGGAGCGCTTGATCCCATATTCAACCGATCAAGCTCTCCGATGAGATCGAGCTCTTTCCTCTGGCGCGTCAGATCGAAAGATTCGTTGTGAATATTCGGAATTAGCTTCTGAGGATCGAACTCTTTCGACCGAGCGTCGTCCGTGACATAGGTCCCCTGATACATAGGCGGCAGAAAGCCCGAATTCCAGAGCGGAGGGCCTACTGTCGTAGGTACGTCCGGGCAGAGAACGACAAAACTGGGCAAATTCTTGTTCTCCGTCCCTAATCCGTATGTGAGCCAGGAACCCATGGATGGACGACCCGCGACGTTTGCCCCAGTGTTCATCATGATCAGGGCTGGTTCATGATTTGGGATATCGGTATGGACCGAGCGGATTACACAGATGTCGTCGATACACTCCCCAACGTGGGGAAAAAGTTCACTCACCTCAATGCCGCTTTTACCGTACTTCTTAAACGTAAACGGGGACTTCATCAGTCCTCCGGTCTTCCTTTCGTGCTGAGGCGTCTCACCCGGCAGAGGCTGGCCATGATATTTTTCCAGCACGGGTTTCGGATCGAAGCTATCGACCTGCGAAAGGCCGCCATTCATAAAGAGAAAAATGACGTGCTTAGCTTTTGGCTTGAACTTTGGGTCCTGAATCATCCAGGGGCTGGCCGAGGGATTCTCAGATGCTTGCGCCAGAGACTCTCCGATGAGACTGGCAAAACTCAGCATGCCGAACCCGCCGCCCATCGTACACAGCGCTTGACGCCGGGTAATTGGCCTTGGACGCGGAGCATGAATCATGGGGTCCTCCAGCACATCCTAAAACGCTCTTTGCAATACCTGCTTTAGTTTACGAACTCAAACTCATTGGCACTCAAAAGCACGCGCGCATATTCGCGCCAGGCCGTTACAGGTTCTCCATTCACTGTGTTGCCAGGCTTTTCCGGAGTTGTCTTCAGGAATTGCAGTCCCAACTCGATCTCTTTCGTAGTCGGCGTTCTTCCATAAAGCAAACGATACGCTTCCATAATTCTGGCGGTTTCGGTGGGCTGCGAATAGACTCGCTGCGCCAATCTGCCGGCCTGGGCGTACACGAAGTCGTTGTTCATGAAGTACAAGCGTTGCAGGGGAACATTCGTGGAGAAACGGTGTTCCGCGGTAAAGCTGGGATTTGGAAAATCAAAGACCTGCAAATAGTTGTTCAAGCGGAATCGACTTACTTTGCAGTAGACCGTTCGACGGGTATTGTCCGGGCCAAACTCCTTCGAAGGTCCACCCATCTCCTTGAGATCGAGATCACCGGCTACAAACAAAATGGAATCGCGGATGGACTCGGCATCCAGCCGCTGACGATTGAAATGGGAATAGTAGCGGTTACTGCCATCCTTCTCGCGGGCCTCAGGAGACTCTTGGACAGACGTTTGGTAGACGGCCGACAACATAATCTGGCGCTGTAACTTTTTCAGAGACATCCCGTTCTGCTTGAAACTGGCAGCCAGGTATTCCAGCAGTTCAGGATTAGACGGTCTTTCGCCAGCGACGCCGAAATTGTCTGGAGTGCTGACAATGCCGCTCCCGAAATGCCATTTCCAAACGCGGTTGACGAAAACCCTTGCGGAAATTGGACTGTTGACTATGTCAGTGGCCAAGTGCAAGCGTCCGCTGCCTTCTGTAAATGGTTGCGGGTCCGACGGACTCAAGACTGCCAGAAACCGGCGTGGCACCTCATCGCCAAGGGTATGCGGATTGCCTCGTAGATTAACGGATATATTGACTGGTTTGGGCTCGTCGCTGATGCCGTGTACAAAGGGATATTGTGGTTCCAGCGATTCCTTGAGAGTTTCGATCTGATGTTCCAGATTGGCTATATATTCTCGCCACTCTGAATTCAGCCTGCGTTTGAGAGCCCAATCGCGGAAAACAAAGAGTCCCGGCTCTGACTTCTCGCCCTCCTGTGAATTGAGCGAGCGGTCGAGAAGGTCCACCCAAAGACTCGCTTGTTCGGTGGGAAGTGTCTTCAATTCGAGGTTACACCCGGGGCAAAACTGGTCGTCGGTCTCGAATTCGTTGGGGAGCGCATCACGTCGGGAGCGCTTCTTCACATCACCCTTGGCTTTGATAATGTCGTTCTGTTGTTGAATCTCTTTTTGTGCGGTCTCCACTTGGAGGACCAGCTTCTGGAATGCGTCAGCCAGAGTCTTAGCCTGGTCTTCCGAACCTCCAGCCACGACCATGGCCTGCCAGTCCTTTAGAAACGGATAGAACTTCGGCGGCTGCGCGAGGAATTTCACCCAACGATCAAGCAATTCGGGATCAAGGTGCGTTTGTCCAGCCGTCTCGGCTACGGTTGCCTTCGACTTTCCAGAAACTCGCCAAGCAGCAAGCATGTATTGCGACGTCTGTGCGGCCAGAATGCCCGAAAGCTGCCGGCTCTCCACTTTCGTGAAATCCTCGAGCTGTTCCTCGAGGTCGAGTTGCTGTTGTTCCTTTAGACGCCAAGCCGCTACCTGAGCTTCTGAAGCAAGTGGGTATTCCTTGTATGTCGAACTAGCGAAAACTCCGGCCAGGGCATAGTAGTCCTTTTGGGAGATGGGATCGTACTTATGGTTGTGACAGCGAGCGCACGCGACCGTAAGCCCAAGGAAGCCGCGCGTAACGGCATCGATACGTTCATTGCGCTCATCCGCCCGACCCTGCACAGGCTCTGCCTGATCCCATAGCCACGGGCCGCCGCCGAGAAAGGTCGTTGCTGGCAGAACCTGCCGCGGGTTCTGACCACTCAGGAGATCCCCGGCGAGTTGCATGCGCACAAATTGGTCGTACGGGAGATCGTCGTTAAACGCCTTAATCACCCAGTCACGATATACATGTGCGCCGCGGAACGGCATGTATCCGCGGTCCTTTGGATCAAGACCGCGCACATCGTCTTCCGCATAGCGGGCAACATCAAGCCAGTGCCGGCCCCAGCGCTCCCCATAGCGAGGAGACGTTAGCAGCCGATCCACCACCTTCTCGAAGGCATTGGGAGACTTATCCTTCTCAAAAGCGTCGACTTCTGACGGAGTTGGGGGCAGCCCAATGAGGTCAAACGAAGCACGACGGATCAGAGTGCGCCGGTCCGCTGCTGGAGCGGGCTGGATTCCCTGAGATTCGAGCTTGGCAAGCACAAATTTGTCGATCGCCGTCTTCGCCCAATGTGCATTTTTCACTGACGGCGGGGGTGGCGGTTGAAGCGGCAGGAACGACCAGAAAGAGCGCTGTTCCGGCGAGATCTTGAATTGAGACATGGCAAGCAGCGGCTTTGACCGCGGCCATGGGGCACCCATTTTGACCCATTCAACCAGGCTCTGAACTTCTTCTGGCGCTAGCTTTCCACCCTTCGGCATTTTTAGCTCGCCGCTTTGCCGGACAGCCTGGATCAGCAGGCTCTTCTCTGCGTCGCTGGGCACGATCGCCGGCCCCCTGCTGCCGCCCTTCAGAAGCGATTCACGCGAATCGACCCGCAAACCCGAGGTTGCCGAATCGCCGTGACAAGGAGAACAGCGATTGACGAAGATTGGGCGGACCTTGGTCTCAAAAAAGTCTTCTCCGATCGAGGAATTGGCGCTGGCGGCGCTTACCGCTGGCGCGACCGGTTCCGCATGCTCCCGCGCACTCCATAGAGCGCCCATGTTCACCCACTCGATCAGACTCTGAACTTCCTCGGGGGCCAGCTTTCCACTCTTCGGCATCTTTAGTTCGCCGGTCTGTTGGACAGCTTGAATAAGAAGACTTTTGTCAGCGTCGTTGGGCACAATCGCAGGCCCTCTGGTGCCGCCCTTCAGAAGCGACTCGCGCGAATCAACACGCAAGCCCGACGTCGCTGCATCCTCATGGCAGGGGTAGCATCGACTGACAAGCAACGGGCGAATCTTGGTCTCAAATAGTTCCTGTCCGGTCGAGGACGTGGTATTCGCAGCAGTTGGGGCGGAAACCATCGACTCCGCATGTTCCGCCGGACCCCACGGCGCGCCCATTCTCACCCATGCAACCAGGTCGGCAACCTGCTGCTGGGTGAGTTGACCGCCCATCGGCATTTTTAGCGCTCCGGTCTGCCGTACCGCTTCAATCAGGAGACTCTTGTCCGGCTCCCCGGGCACAATGGCTGGCCCTCGACTGCCGCCTTTTAAGAGCGCCTCGCGGGAGTCGAGGCGCAACTGACTTGTGGCGGTGTCTGTATGGCAGGGGTAGCACTTCTCGGCGAGAATCGGCCGCACCTTGTCTTGGAAAAACTGCGCATCCTCAGCGGCTGTGGAAGGATTCCCGGCGCCGAAGAGTACGGGCTCGGACTCGTTCAACGCCCCATATGCAAGCAAAAGCAGGCTGGTGATGAGCGAAAATGATTTCATCAGGAACTTACTCGCATAGATTCGTGGCCGAGAGCCAACCCGCAGGAAACAATGACGCACATTTAACCGACCAGGGACGGCAAGCGCAATCGATTTTCATTTCTGTATTGGATAGAAGAAGTAGATGCGGTTTCGTTTCTGCGGTGTATCACCATAATGAATCATTTATCGGACACGATGTGACCTATGATTCCGCGGCATCTGCACAGGTGGGGCTCGCAAACGAATGCACTTGAACAGCGTGTTCTTTTCTCGCTTTTCCGTGTTCCTTATCGCGACATTTATCGTCGGCAATCCAGGTAATGAACCGACGAAAAGCTCGCATCCTCATCCACACGGTGTGACAACTCCAGGCATACAACGAACAATGGCGGACGTACATCCGGAAGCGATTTTTGCGGTGGAGGGTAAGCCGGACTGGCTCGTCGTTACGAGCGATGCGGTGTGGGTTACGAGTTCCAACGTCAATCATGTGGTGCGCCTTGATCCAGTTACGAACCAGACCAGTCTGATTGTCAACATCGATAAGCCTTGCTCGGGACTGGCGTCTGGCTTTGGCAGCGTATGGGTTCCGAGCTGCGGTGCGCATACTTTGCTCCGCGTCGACTCGAAAACGGGAAAGATTGTGGCGCGGATTCCCGCAGGACCGGCCGATTCTGAGGGCGGGGTAACTACCGACGATGGGAGCGTATGGATCGCCACAAGCAAGAAGGGCCTCTTGGCGCGCATTGATCCAGAGGCGAACAAGGTGGTGGCCACCATCAAAATACCGTCAGGCTCCTACGTGCCCGCGTTCGCCGAAGGCGCCGTGTGGATTACTTCTACCGAGCACAATCTGTTGACGCGTGTGGACCCCCAATCCAATCGAGTCGTGGCATCCATTCCTATTGGGCCGCAGCCCCGTTTTCTGACCGCCGGGGCTGGCTCGGTTTGGACGCTGAACCAAGAAGACGGCACAATCTCGCGCGTCGATATTGCAACCAATCGCCTTGTGGCAACGATCCCCGCAGGCATTGAGGGGCCGGGTGGGGAGATCGCCTTTGGCGAGGGGTCGATATGGGCCACGCTTTTCGGATTTCCCATTTCTCGCATCGACCCAGCTTCCAACGCTGTGGTGCAACAGTGGGTAGGAAAGGGTGGCGACAGCATACGAGTAGGGCACGGTTCGGTTTGGCTTTCCAATCTTGCCCAGGGCACGGTTTGGCGGCTGAATCCCAGACAGCTCTAGTCGATTCGATCCCTGCTCATCGGGTGACTTTCTTGTCCTCGTCTTCGCTCTTTCGCACTGCCGGCTTAAACTGGCCGGCAAGAACTTCCTCAATCGTCGACAACAGCTCTGGCGAATTCGCGGGCACGTAAGGCTCGAATCGCGCCACTACTTTACCGCTGCGGTCGACAATAAATTTCGTATAGCTCCAGTGAACCTCTCCTCCCGTTGCGCCTTTCTTGTCCGCGGTTAGAAATGCATACAACGCAGCTTGATCTTTACCCCGTGCGGATGTTCGGGCGAATACTGGAAAGCTCAAGTGAAAATCGCTGCTGTACGTCTTCTGGACCTCGGCATCCGTTCCCGGCTCTTGAGCGCCAAAATCATTGCATGGGATACCGAAAACAATGAGTCCCTTGTCCTTGTATGTCTTCTGGAGCTCCTCGAGCTGGAGAATCTGGTCTTTGAAAATAGATTGGCTCGCCAGATTGACGACCAGCAACACCTTGCCCTTGAACGTGGAGAGTGGCACTTCCTTGCCATCAAACGTAACCAGCGAGTAGTCGTATGCGGTCTTATCTGTTGCCGCTGCGCAATCGAAAGCCACGGTCAGCAGCATACAAAAGGCAAAGGTCAGACCTTTTGGCAGACGTTTGCGAGACATCCCCGCCGGTCGGTTAATAGTCCCTGTTGATTCTGCAGCGCGCCTAGTCTTCGTCGCCCCGGGCTGCTGGAGTTGACCGATCCCGCCGTTCATCAGCATCTTGCCTCCTCCTTCTAGAAGGCATAACGAAGAGATAGCTGCATCACTCTCGGACGCGTAAGCAAAGCGCTATAGTTCCCAAAGCTCGTGGGACTTCCAAATGGGTTGTTTGCAATGCTGTTCGGATCGAACCGCACAGAATTGGTTACATTGAAGGCTTCCCAGGCAAGCTTGAGATTTTGCCCTTCCGTGATGCGGAATACTTTGGAGAGGCCAGCGTCGACGCTGAAATAGCCATCCCCGCGAAGAATATTTCGCTGGCCTGTTTCTCCAGGATACGGAGCGCGTATATTCGCGAGAGCCGCGGACTGGTTCTTGAATACGTTCGGGTCACCACCGTTGGAATTGTGTCCTCCGGTTGCAACCGGTCCAGTCAGCACATTAAAGCTCTGGTTGTTCCAGTTGGTACCCCAACCAAGGCCATCGATGGTGCTGAACGGAAGGCCACTGGTCCAATGTGCCAGGCCGGAAAGCGTCCAACCGCCGATTGCGGCGTCCAGCGCGCGGTTCACGCTGGAAGCAAAGGCCGCGCCCCGTCCAAAGGGGAGCGCAACCACGAAGTTGCCCGTAATGGCGTGGCGCACGTCGAAATCCGAGGGCCCGCGATTTCCGCGGATATTCCAGGAATTGATCAGCGAGCTGAACAGTTGATTCCCGTATCCACGCTCGGTATCCGATCCCAAATCGGAAGACTTCGCCAAGACATAATTAAAATCAAATTGAACGCCCTTCTGCATCGGACGGTGCAAAGACAATTGCATCGAATGATAGCTGCTGGTACCGATGGACGACCACGCGTAGAACGAGGAATACTGGGGATCAAAATATCGGAACGTTGGGTCAGTCGCATCGGCTGGAGAAATCCCAAGATCTAGGTCGTAGAGGCCCGCCGTCTCATTCCCGGCGATGATCGGCGACCAAACCGGCTGGTGAGTCACAGGGTCAACATGAACGCGGGAAAATTCGGTCTGGTAAATATTCTGTGTGGCAGAGAAGCCGCCTCCGGCTGCTCCCGGAAACATATGTTCCCAGTATGGAATGACTGGAACATTGGCCACCGTAGTACCCGCGTTGGCCAGCTTCGTCATCTGCGTTGCAGCAGCGAAGTAATCGCCTCCACCCTTCGGATCCACAAGATTAAGCGGCATCGCCAGATCGAGTTGTTGCAGGAGCCGGTGGGCAAGCCGCCCGGTATAAGCTGCTTCCACAATTATGCCCTTCGAGACCTGCCTTGAAACTGCCAAGTCAAAGCCGTACGCATAAGGCGTATGCAACCGATTATCCAGACCGTAGGAAATCGCCAGGCCATTCCCTGGAGTTACCGGGAACGTTCCACTCGCCGACGGCACCGGAATGATGGATGTTGGCACACTCTGCGGGCCGGTAAAGCGAGGCGCTGTGTCCACGAATTGATTGACGCCGTTCTGGGCCTGAGTCGACAAACCGTACGAACCATGGGCATCGAACGTATTCATGACGCCTTCGCCGAAATGGTCGTAGTACATACCGAAGCCCCCGCGGATGGAGGTAAGATTGGTTCCATGCCCTGCCAACTTGCCCAGAATTCCGCTCCCGAAATTAGGTGAATAAGCGAAGGCCAAGCGCGGCGCAATATCCAGCTTGTCCATGTTCCACAGCCCCGACTTACCATTAGCGCGCCCTGCGGGTCCAAAAGAGATCGCGGGACTATAGGTTTGACCCTGCAGCATCTGCGCCCCGCGGGTGTCGAACCATGCCCCAACGTTCGTTGTTGGGCTTACTTCCTGCCCGTTTCGCTCATAAGGAACCTGCAGCAACGAATGTCTAAGACCAAACGTAACCGTGAGATTGGGCTTCAGCTTCCAACTGTCCTGCAAATAGTATTCGAACTCGTTGGACAAATAGTGCCGCGTCGTCCAACTACCGGATGGAAGCGAAGACAGGCTGTTTCCGGAAACGCCATAATTGAAGAACTCCACGGAATGTGTGATGAGACCCGTTGCATCCGAAATCGCCGAATCATAGGCGGTTTTGAAGGAAGCATCGACGATGGGAAAGCCAAAAGCCCCAGGGTCTAAACTGCTGCCCGTATAGGAAATCGCCCCTACGGTAAGAAAATTGGAAGTTACGTTAGCGTGCTTGAAGTTCGTTGAATTTGTCCGGCGGTTGTTAAATATCGTTCGATAGTTAACGCCCGCCTGCATTGTGTGCTTTCCCTTTACCCAGGTTACGTCGTCCACCACATTGTGTGTCGGAACGTTGATGATACTGGAAGGGTAGGTCGTTCCGTCAGAGCCGGCGGTGAATGTGTCGACGTTGCTGAAAGTCACGTAGTCCTGGCTCGTAGTTCCCTGATCAGCGAAGCCCTGTCGAACAAACCCATAGCGGAGATTGTTTACAATCGTGTCCGAGACGGTCCAAACGTGGCCGGCGGAAATTCCCTTCGAATTGTCCAACCGCTGCGAATTTGGCTGGGAGGTCGGAAATTGCTTTGCGTTTATTGTCTTATCGTATTGAAGATTCCCGCGCACAAATAGCCGCTGCCTGGAATTGAGGTTGTAGTCGATCTTCGCAATGTATGTGTTTAGGGACTGCGGCGATGGCGAAGAAAACGTGTAGGAACCGAAATTATAGCCATCGCCTAACTGGTTGCCGTTCGGCAGCGGTAGCTGGCTGAGATAGGCCAGCGCTGCCTGGTTTACTCCCGGTCCGTTCGGACAAGTTCCGGTCTTACTACAGTTCGGATCCATAGACGCGATGTCAGACGGAGTCAGCGTGCGATACACACCGCCTTGGGTTAGATAGGTCACGTTCCCCTGTCGCAGGGATGCGGTCGGCACTTCACGAGTAACCTGAGTGCTTTCAGAGGTTCTTTGTCCTTCATAGGCGAGAAAAAAGAACAGCTTATCCTTCAGGACCGGACCGCCGAAGGAACCACCAAAGGTGTTTCGCAGGAATTTCCCTGGAACATTAGGCTGTCCATTTTGAAGCTCGGAATGCTTATTGAACCAGTCGTTCGCGACCATGTTGGTGGGGCGATGATATTCATATGCGCTACCGTGGAACGAATTTGTTCCGCCGCGCGTGACCAGCGCTACTTGTGCCCCCGAGGAACGGCCAGAGTCGGAGTTGGAATTTGTGGTGACCACGCGAAACTCTTCCACCGAATCACGCGTGGATCGTAAAACTCCTTCAAATGCGTAGCCCTTATTTTGGTTGTTGTCATCCAGTCCATCCAGCGTGTAATTGTTCTGGTCGGAACGCGCGCCGTTTACCGACCCGCTGCGGCTGTCGGAATCCATCTGGCTATCCGACTGTCGTCCCAAAAACATCACGCCTGGTTGCAAGCTCAAAAGGTCGAGCACATTATTGCCTTCAAAAGGAAGCGCCTGTATTTGCGCTTGATTGAAAGGAGTGCCGATTGTCGCGTCGCTGGTGTTGAGGCTGACTGCTAAATCGCTAACTTCAACGACCAAGTTGGCGGTCTGTAGGGTAAGCTTGATATCAAGTGTCGCGGGTTGATTGACCAGCAGCTCCACTTGCCTCACCTGCGGCGCAAAACCGGCGGCAGTTACAGTGACTGTATATTTGCCGGGCGAAATCTGCTGGAAGTTGTATTCCCCTTCGGCGTTCGATTTTCTGGTCTGACTGAACCCGCTGTCGCGATTTGTGAGGGTGACATCCGCCTGGGGAGTGACGGCACCGCCAGGGTCGATGACCGCACCGTGCAATGAAGTCACCGCAGTTTGCGAGAGCGAACGGAGAGAGCAAAAGAGAATAACGCTGAAGAGCAACAAACTTATCCTGCACAACCTCATCGGAATCCCTCCATGCCAGCGTGAAACGCAGTAAGCTTTTCGGAGCCGAGTAGAAACAGTCCAACGAGTGCCCAGCGAAACCGAGAAACACCTTGACGACAAATAAACGGGAAGGCTGCTCAGTCGCGTTCTCATTCCAAAATGATGAACTCTGGGACTAAGTGGCAGGCAGGGTGCCGTCTTCTTCGCTTTGAGTCAAATTCAAAATTTGTCTAACAACTATCATCAATTTGTTTCAGAAAGTACGCTTGTTACGAAGAGCGGATTGACGCCCTTTTGGAGCGCGGAGTCGCTGTGCTCGCGGAAGCTGCGGCTACCTCATCTTGAGTGGCCGCACAAAGGGGCTTGTCGGAGCTGCCGAACTTGGACTGATGAAGCCAACTTCCCGCTTTATCAGTACGTCGCGCGGGCCCATTGTCGATGGGCCATCACTGATCAAAGCGTTGCGGTCGCACGCAATAGCGGGAGCCGCGATCGACGTCTTCGATGAAGAACCGCTACCAGCACAGCATCCGTTCGATCGATGGACAACGTGCTGGCGACTCCGCATATCGGATACGTTTTGGAAAGCCTCTATCGAACATTTTATTAAACTCTCTGACTAATATCACTGGGTGGCTCGACAGGCAGGAGAAGGACAAGGCGAGTGAAGTACGACCGTCCTAGCTAGTTAGTGCAACGGTGGTGCTAAGCGTAGGAAACAAGAGGGCGACGACTGGGTACGTCTCAGTCCTGAAGGGTTGCTCGTGGGAAAGATGATCGGTTTTTAATGTTTGAACTGTACTGGAACATTGCGGATTCATGAACGCACGTCGAGCGCGTGTCTACGGTGCGGAGTCCTCCGAAGCTGCATGGGAGAGAACCTGCGAGCCCAAACGACGTCTTTACCGCTGTTGCTGAATTTGCAGGTAAACCTTGCGGAAGTAGAACGCTCGTGAGTGGAATGAGTGGAGGCGGGTAATGCTGACCAAGTCCCTCCAGGGGAGTTGCACAATAGTTGCACAAGTGCTGCCGAATACCGGTCTTTTGCCCCGAACGAGGGCGTATCAACCGAACGCAACTTATTGATTCCCAACACCAGGCGGTGGAATCGGGCAATTTGCTAAACCGTTGTACGCGCTAAAACGAGCAACAGGCTGAGGAGGGGTGCAGTCGGAGCGTTTTGTGTACAACTTGTGTACAAGAAGGCGGGTTTGAAGGGCCTGAAAACGGGCCTAAGCAACGCAGAATCAACAACAGACTCTTGAGCTACAGGCCCACGGGGAACAATCAGAAATTTTAGCACGGCCGGCTTTTCTTCGCACACAAGTTGCTGAGCTGGAGCTTTTGCTTACTGCACAAAGCCCACGTTGGGGGTCGGGCCGCCTTCGGGCATTTCCTTGATG
>DATFVD010000040.1:0-15497 GCA_035260505.1 Terriglobales bacterium | reverse complement strand
CGCACTCGCACTCTACTGCTTTTCCCCAGCCACGATCTTGAACGTGGCCGGTTCGCAGAGTCTGGGTGAAATGGGAGCCGTTTGGGGAGCATTCGGAACCGTCTTCACAGCCATTGCCGTCGCGCACACTCTCTATGCTCCACGAGAGGTTGTACTCTGGAACTGGCGGCGCATTCTGCTTCTGGGATTGTCTCTGGCGCTGGCAGCGGGCAACCAGTTTTCGTTGGCGGTGTTGGCACTCGTGATTTTGCCGCTCATGTTCTGGGTGACGCCAGTCCGTCCGCGTGCGGTGCTCGCGATCTGGAGCACCGCAGTCGCAGTCGCCCTGGTGCTGGTGTTTGCTGCCTACTTTTTTGAGCCCAAGTTATTCTGGCAAGGGATTCTACACGCGCGCTGGATCGACTTCGAACCCGCCGCGTTTGCCACATTGGTTTCCTTCCGCGACGCTTTGCAAACGATCTTCCGCAACAGCCCGCCTCTGATGCTCGCCCTGCCTGTTGCCCTGATCACGTACCTCGGATGGAAACGCACCCGCTATTTCGGCAACACCGCGCCGCTGCTGGTCGCGGCACTGATGCTAATCCTGGCCTTGGGCGCTCCCAATTTTCCGGGACAAGGGTTCCGTCTGACTATGCTGGTGTTCCTCTTCGTCTTCGTCGCCGGAGTGTTTGCCGATCTGCTGGAGACTCCACAGCGCCTGCTCGTGACAGCTGGGCTGTGCGGCTTGTTAACCGCATCCGCCATGTGGAATCTGTGGCAACTGGCTCGCCTGATGTAGCGAGGGACATTCTAACTATGAATCACGCAGGGTAAAATAGCTGCTTACAACATTGGCAAGGATCAATCATGAGCACCCCAACCCAAACTCCAGCATCGAAGACCATCTATGTAACCCGCACCGGCCTTCCGCTCAGTTTCAAAATCGAGTGGCCTTTTCGTCGTGCCACGTCCGGCGCGGACTTTGACGTCCTGCATACGGTGATCACGCTGGAGAATTCTGAAGGCCTGCGCGCACTCGTGGCCGTGAATCTTTCCGTCACGCTGCGGGAAGTGCTCCCTTCGCTTGAACCAAAGGACACAGAAGCTCCCGTCATCAACGCTCTGCGCAAAGAAGTCGACCACAAACAGACGGAATTCGTGAAATCCGGCAAGCTGGTACCGCTGCCCTTCTCCAGCCGCCACTACAGTTTCAAACTCAAGCAATGGGTTTTCGGCAAGGCCAGCAACGAAGAAATCGCCCGCATGATCGAGCGCAAGGTGTATTGGCAGACGCGTCTGGTAGGTGGAGACGTGTGGCTCGGCGATCCGACCGAAGCCCTCTACCTCGATACAACGATTGACCACATCGTCGAAATCGCTGCCGGACTCGCCCAACAAGGGCTCTTCACTCTGGTCCAGCACCAAGCCAAGGCGCTTCCCGCTCTGATGGAACAAAAAGACCGCTTCGAATCTGAGATGGCCATGGCCCTTCAGCAACTGGAAGAAAAACACGCCTTCGAGCGCGGCTAAATTGGAGATACCCCAGTGACGAGATGCTTCGCTACCACACCCAGCAAGCGTTCTCCCGCACCATCGGCTGGCCCGGCTTGCAGTGGAATGCGGCGCGAAATTCCGTCATATTCGCGGCCACGCCATTTGCTCGGTACTTCTCGGGCGAGTGCGGATCCACCGTCGCCCGCAGCCGCTTATTCTCGTCGCGCTCGTTCGTGCACCAGCTCTGGCCGTAGGCGACGAAGAACCGCTGCTCGGGCGTCAACCCGTCCAGCGGCTCCAGTTTTTGGCCCTTCGTGTCTTCTTTCCACGCCAGGTAGGCCAAAAGCGTCCCGCCCAGATCCGCTAGATCCTCGCCATTCGTGAGTTTGCCATTGATCTTGATGTCGTCGATGATCGTGTATCCGGAATATTGCTCAACCACGCATTGCGCGCGCTGCTCAAATTCCTTGCGGTCCGCTTCCGTCCACCAGTTGCGCAAGTTGCCCTGCGCGTCAAACTGGCTGCCTTCGTCGTCAAATGCATGGGTCAGCTCGTGGCCCATGGTGGCGCCGGTGTCGCCATAGTTGGGCGCGGCGTCCGACAACGCGCTGAACAGAGGCGGCTGCAGCACTCCGGCGGGAAAGTTGATATCGTTTTTCTGCGGATCGTAATATGCATTGACGGTGGGCGGTGTCATACCCCACTCCTTGCGGTCGACCGGCTTGCCGATTTTCGCGAGCCATCGGCGAAACTCGAACCAGGAAGCCCGTTCCGAGTTTCCGACTTCATCTCCGCGCACTATTTCCAGCGCGCTGTAGTCGCGCCACGTGTCGGGATAACCGATCTTGTTCGCAATCGTGTGCAGCTTGGTCAGCGCCTGCTCCTTGGTCGCCCCTCCCATCCAGGGCAGCGCCTGAATCTCGCTCTGCATGGCTGCTTCGACCTCCGTAACAATCTTCAGCGCGGCCTGTTTCGCCTCAGGACTGAAGTATTTCGCAACGTACGCCTGGCCCAGCGCTTCCCCGAGATCGTTATCCGCATCATTCGTGCAGCGCTTCCAGCGTGGCGGCAACTCCTCACGTCCCCGCAGAATCTTGCCGTAGAAACTAAAATCCTCTTTCACGAACGCACTGGAAAGATCGTTGGCAGCATTGTGTGTGGCGTGCCAGCGCAGGTACGTTTTCCAGTCTGCAAGGCTTTCCTTTTCGATCTCTTCTTCCATGACACGGAAATATTCCGGTGTCACTATGTTGAGCGACCCTAACGAGGGCAGGCCGGTTTTTGTAAAATACATGTTCCAGCCGAAAGATGGCGCCAGTTTTTGTAGCTCCTCGACGCTCATCTTGTGATAAAGCTTCGGAGGGTCGCGTCGTTCGACGCGCGTCATCTGCCCTTTGGCTAGCGCCGTTTCGATGCGCATTACTGTCGCTGCCTCCGTGGCCGCATCGGCCGGCTTGTCTCCCAGCAACTCGAACATCTTTGCGACGTGCGACAGATAAGCCTTGCGCAGTTCTTCGGATTTGGCATCGTCCTTGAAATAGTAGTCACGATCTGGCAGGCCGAGCCCGCCCTGATCGGCCTCGGCAATCACCTGCGTCGAATCTTTGAAGTCCTGGTTCGAGCGAAATGTGAACAGCGTACCGCCACCGTCGAGCGAGGGCGGGAACTGGGCAGTCGCGACATACTCCGCGAAATCCTGCTTTGACTTCAGACCCGCGATGCGCTCCAGTTCGGGCAGCAGCGGTTTGACACCGAACTTCTCAATGGCCGCTTCATCCATGCATGACGCGTAGTAATCGCCAATCTTTTGTGTCACGCCGTGCGTAACGTCGTCCTTCACCTTATTCCTCGCGCCGTTCGCTTTCCCCGCCTCTTCCAGAATCGTTCTCAACTGGGCGCGGTTATCGTCTTCGAGCTTGCCGTATGTGCCCCAGTTCGCCTGATCGGGCGGAATCGGATTCTTTTTCATCCACCCGCCGCACGAGTATGCGTAGAAATCTACACACGGATCAATCGTTCTATCCATGGCGGAAACATCGAGCACCGGCTCGGAGGAGGAGTGTTGGGCGGTGGCGGGCACAGCGGCTGAAAGCGCCGCCAGAAGCAGAACAGAAAGTTTCCAGGTCATAAAGTTTTAAGGCCGCGAGATTGTCTCTCTGAGGCTATCGCTTCGTTCAAACCAATCCAGCGTCACCGAACGATCGCTGGTGTGCGCATACGTCGACCCAGGTAGTTAGACGCGAATACGAGACATTCGTTAGGGAAGGTTTATAACAAATTGGCAAGTATATTGCTACGGGTGATTATGCATGTACACAGATACGTGTCGGCGGCTTTTTCGTCAGTATCGAAATGATGATGATGAGCACAAAAAAAAGAATCAGCCATAGGCGGCGCTGTATTGTTTGGGCAGTTTGCTTGTTTCCGCCTTCATTTCTTCGTGGCTGTCAAACATGAAGGGATCTTAAACTTAAACCAGATCGTCCGAAAAGTCGCGATCCGGAGTGTCCTAGGCAAAAACGCCGCACTCAGTCGCAACACTAAGTTCATAACTAACTGCCCTGTCACGGTACCTACGAACGTATTATCTACTTTCGTATGTGTCACATGCGCAATCATTTTCTTGACTTACTCGATTGTGAGCTATAGGATAATTTAATTATATGTCTCATAATGCACTTATACTGCAGGGAAGGTTTCCAGCCATGATAGAAGTACAATCACATGAAAACGAAGAAAAGAGCTTCGGGGAGTTCCGCCGGAAGGTACGCTCGGCGGAGGTGCTCTCGGCAGCAATGCAGAGGTTGTTGCAGTCGATTCACTTCAATGGGCGTTTGAGCGTCATTGTGCGGAACGGGCAGGTGCTCAAATCCGGCTACGAGGAGGGGTATTTCCGACAGTCGGAGACCGGAGTAACCGCCAGGCTGCAGTAACTGCTTTATTCCTAAATAAATAGCATTACAGGTCATCGTAAGAGAAACGAGCCCTGGACCGAGAAATCGGTACCGGGGTTTTTTATTGGGTTGAATGTTTTTCATTTCATACGGAGAGGCAATCATGGACTTCATAGACACAATGGAAGGCTCGGAAATCCAAATCGAACTGAAGTATTGCGAGCGGTGCGGCGGATTGTGGCTGCGGCCGCAGGGAACAAATGGAGTGTATTGCGGCAGTTGCCGTGCGTGTTTGGCGGCAATGCCGAACCGTGGGGAGGCGCCGCCTCGGAAAGCGCGCTCCCGCCGAAAAGCGCGCATGCGGGCAACTGATATTCAAAGAGAAGACCTTCGGAGCCCGGCCTGTATTGAATATCTGCAGGGCGTGGCCGCGATGGAGGTGTGGGCATGACAAGTGCACAAATGACGAGCCAGCAAACATGGAGTCTGATGGGGCAGGCGGAACCGCCACCGTCGGTGCTGTTTTGCGAAACCGAGATGGACCTGTGGCCCTACCGCAGACGCACGGTAGCGCTGCTCCGGCGCTATGCCCGGGCGTCGGTCGAGGTGGGGAGACTGCCGTCGCTTCTCGGACGCGAGTTCTTCCGGTCGCGGGTTACGTCGTACACAATGAGGAACTTTGAAGACGTTGTGATCTTTGTGGCCGATATGGAGCGGGCGATCGAGAAGCTGGATGCGATCGAGAAAAAGCTGCTGGCCATGAACGTTCTGGAGGAATACACAATACCCGAGGTGGCGCGCCTGCTCGGCTGTACCCAGAGGACGGTCGAGCGATCCCTCCAGGATGCGCTGGACCAACTCTCGCGTATCCTGCTTGCAGGTGGTTTGATGGAAAGATTGCCATCTGTTATTGGAGGGGTGAAAAGTTGTCAAGAGGGTAAGAATTACAATTTCGACCTAAGTCACTCAAACGAAGGCGAAAATAAATATCGAAAAGTTGGCGGTACACCCCCCTCTGATTTGATATCCTAAACTTAAGAGTCGAAAAAAGGAGAAACTCTGAGAAGGGCGCGACGCAAATCGCGCCCTTTTTTTATTTGGGCCACCATCTCGAGGGCAGCGGGATGACGGGAAAGGTGACGTAGAATCAGAATAATCGTACGGCGATTGAGGATTGGGACAGGAACGCGAACGGAACGCAGCATGGACATGACCTGGGTCACGGAACGAGTTGCGCTGGGCGGTGGGATATGGAATACCCGGAACATGGAAGAACTGGCGCAAGCCGGTGTGACCCACGTTCTCAACATGCAGATCGAATTCGATGACTCGCCGCTTGCGGAGCCATATGGGATCCACGTGCTGTGGAATCCGACCGACGACGATTTTTTGCCGAAGCCCCCGGAACTGCTGAGCCGAGGAGTCGAGTTTGCGCTGGAAGCGCTGAGAGACCCGGGGGCGCGACTTTATATTCACTGCGCCGCAGGGGTACATCGAGCTCCCATGATGACGCTGGCGGTATTATGTGCGATGGAGTGGGAAATAGAAGAGGCCAGGGCGCTGATTGAAACGCGAAGGCCGGTGGCCGATTTCGCGGATGTGTATGTAGAGAGCGTGCGACGATTTCTGGAATCGCGAGTTGAGAGCGAGCCGCGGAGTACAGACTAACGATCAGAATTGCGCGCAGAAGGAATCCGGAAGGGTCGCCGCTCAGTAGAGCGGCTTTCTTATTGGCGCGAATGGAGCTCGCGCCCTAACGAGGAGAGAACAAGAGATGCCCAGATCGTTCGCGGTGGATAACAAGAGTTTTTCGATGGCGGCGACGGTGGTGATTTCGCTGATGGTGATTTTGCTCATCGCGCTGACGTTGTCGACCAGGTTGCAGGCGCAAGGGCCAGCGCTTACCACAATCAGCGGCACGGTGTATCGAGCTGACGGGACCGCTGCATCGGGAACGGTGTTGATTTCATGGCCGTCGTTCCAGACCGCAGAGGGAGATTCAGTGGCAGCGGGCAATCTGAGTGTGACGATCGCAGCGCTCGGCGTTTTTACCGCGCACCTGGTTCCGAATGTGGGAGCGTCTCCGGCGGGAACTTACTACGTTGTGGTTCTCCAACTGGATGACGGAACGGTCCGGACCGAATATTGGGCGGTTCCGGCGACCTCGCCGACGACCATCGCCGCGGTGCTGACGACACCGGGTACAGGGTTGGGAAACCTCGCCGCGACACAGCAGTATGTGAATGCGGCAGTGGCGACTCGCGCGCTCGACGCCACGGTAGTGCACCTGGCTGGAACCGAAACGATCAGCGGCGCGAAACAGTTTGCTGTGCCTCCAGCGCTTCCGGCGCCGGCGGGAGCCAATGATGCCGCAAACAAGAGTTATGTGGATGCTGCGGTGGCGAATGTTGGCGCGGGATCGTTTGTCTCCAAGGCGGGTGACATCATGACTGGTCCATTGACGTTGCCCGCAGAAACGCCGTTAGTTTGAAAGTCGTAGTGGAGAGCCGAGCGTCCCCACCCGGCTGGACGGGCGCGACGCCCGCCGCTCCACCAACTAGCTAGGCTAGCCGACTTCTTCACTCCAGTTCTCAAGAGTCTTCTTTACCAAGGCCATGAACTGGTCGGCCACAGCGCCGTCGACGATGCGATGGTCGTAACCCAGGGTGAGGTGAACGACGGAGCGAATTGCGATGGAATCTGTCCCATCTTTATCGGTGATCACCAGCGGCTGTTTAGTGATACCGCCGACGCCCATGATGGCCACGTTCGGCTGATTGATGATGGGCAAGCCGAAGACGGCACCAAACTGGCCGGGGTTGGTGATGGTGAAAGTGGCACCCTCGACATCAGCCGGCATGAGCTTCTTCGAACGGGCGCGCTCGCCGAGATCGGTGATGCCGCGCTGCAGTCCGAGGAAGTTGAGCTCGTCGGCGTTCTTGAGAACGGGGACGATGAGTCCCCAATCGAGCGCGACGGCGATGCCAGCATTGACGTGTTTGTGGTAGCGGATGCTGTCGCCTTCGAGCGAGCTGTTGACGATTGGATATTGCTGCAGGGCGACGATGGCAGCTCGCACAAAGAACGGCATGAAGGTGAGCCGAGCACCGTGGCGCTGCTCGAAGCCGTTCTTGAGCTTATTTCGCAAATTGACAATGCGAGTCATATCGGCTTCGAACATGCAGTGGACGTGAGCGCTGGTGCGGCGAGATTCGATCATGCGTTGCGCGATGATCTGGCGCATTTTGGACATTGGCACCAGGTCGCCGGGAATAACAGCCGGCGTAGGGGTTGAGGGCTGACGCGATGCGGGCACTGCAACTGGAGCAGCCGCACGGTGCTCGACGAAATCGAGCACGTCCTGTTTGGTGACGCGGCCTCCGGTCCCGGTGCCGCTAACTTTTGCGAGATCGACGTTATGCTCGCGAGCGAGCTTGCGGACGAGGGGGGAAGAACGGACATCGGAATCTTCTTCGTCCTCGGGAGCGCCGGCGCTAGACGTGGGCGGAGCCGGCGCTTCTTTCTTTGCCGATGCTGGTGCGGCAGTAGAAGGAGCAGAAGCAGTGACCTTGGCGGAAGCGGAAGCGGAAGCGGAAGCGCCATTGCCGTCACCTATCACGCCGACGACGGTATTGACCTGAACGGTGTTGCCTTCGGAAACCTTGATTTCCTGAAGGACTCCACTAGCGGGCGCGGGGATCTCGGCGTCGACCTTGTCGGTGGAAATCTCGAACAGAGGTTCATCGCGCTGGATCTTGTCACCGGGCTTTTTTAGCCACTTGGTGATAGTTCCTTCGAAAATTGATTCGCCCATCTGGGGCATCACTACATCAGTCGGCATAGTTCCCTTTCCATGAGGCCCTGCGCAATTGGCGGGGAAGAGCAAACAAACATTATAGCGAAGCCGAGCAGGACTTCGGGCGCAGAGCGCACGAGTCGGGCGCGGCTTCGGATTGTGCAAAGACCTCACCCTGTTCCAACGAGCGGTGCGATTTCTTGTGGAGCAAAGAGCGATGAAGAAGTTCCTGGCGGTTGTATTTTTTTGCACTCCTGCTTTCGGGCAAGCGGCTTACTCGGGTCTGGGGTTGCACTCGGGCTCGGCAGAGTACGGTTCGTTCATCTCAGGCGGAGCTCCCCTGACATACTCAGCCCGCACGGACAATTGCGTCGCCGGTACTGAGTCGGGATGCATCTCTGGCACTACGACAGGCGAAGCTGGAAGTGCGTTGATCTTTCAAGAGGGCACTTCAGACCCAGTGCCATTCTATCGTCTCGACGCAGATACAACTCCTGGCAACTGCCTGTCCTATACCCCACCGTTTCATGCCGACTGCGCGGTGGCTGGAGTTCCGTTTATTGATCCTGACTTTGGTTCCTACTCTATTTTCCTCACTGACCAGACCACGCAGGCAAACAAAACCGTCCATGTCGTGAGCAGCGGCGGCGGGGAGTTCGATGCTTTTGGGATTGGGTTACCGAATGACGTGTTGTACGCGTGGCAGAATACCGGCAGCGTTAACCTCCTCGCCCACATTCTGGAGACCAACTTTCTGGCGCACACCTGCGCGACCAGCAAGTGCGTCGTATTGAGCAATGTTGGGGGCAGTGGTTGCACCCCGACGCCCGGGGTCTACACCGGGTCGGGCGTCTGCACGCAGACGCAAGTCTCGAACGGCGCGATTGCGCTCAGCCGCAACGCCAGCGACCCTCCGAACACTATGTATGAGGGGAATATACCGGTCATTGTAAAGACGAGCTTCGCCACCGGCGCCACCATGGGGGTAAACGATTCGGTGACACGTGCAGCCTATGTGGATTTTTCTTCCGACAGCGGCGGTGCGATTCCGTGCCACGTGGTTCCGAGCGACTACGTGAGTTACTGGAACAGTGTTTTCAAGGTAGCGGATACCGGGGCCACTACCCTGGGGTCGGCCGGTGGAGGTAGTTATCAATCCATTTGGGAGCAAGTGGGCGGCAGTTCGACCGCTGGCGCTCCACAAATCGTAACGAACGATGTGTTCATCATGCCGGTGAATAACGTCACCACGCCGGCCAACATTGCAAAGTTCATGTTTCAAGCGTCGTCTGGCACCACGAGCGGCACGGAGCCCAACTGGTCTGCCAACTGCTCCACCCAAGGCAGTACCTGCACGGACGGGTCAGTGGTCTGGACAAACATCGGGAAGGTAGCCAGCCAGGGACCGGGGTTTGATGTCTTGCACTTTGACCCGGGTCGGGGCTGCAGCCGGATCAATTCCCGGCTCTCGAAGATCTATCGCGGCACGAATGAAGGTGTGAACTGGCCGAGCGCGGGGACTCCGGACGCATCGGGACAAATTATCACTGACGACGCCGTGACCTGTTTCCGCATGGGCGGGACCAACTGTGGCACCGGTGGAACAGTCAATCTGACCGATAAGTTCACGCTGCACGCCGCCGATCAGAAATTTGATTCCCGGTACGGAGCGATGGGCCCCACCGGGGCTGGATCGTTGAACAAGAATTATGCTGGCGGCGGCGGACCGTGGCCGGAAATGTCATCTTCTCCAAATGGAACTTGTACGGTGCCCGTGGCTTACACGTCGTATCCAAACTGGCCGAACGCGATCTGGATCTCCGGCTCCAATTTCGCCAGCGGAACCTATGCCACCAGCCCGGCAGACCGCAATTATTACAAGTTGACAACCACTGCTTACGTTTCCAGTCCTAGCACGATTGATCCGGCATCTGATTCCGCGAATTGGAGTGTCGCGGCCACCTATTGCTACAACTACGTCGTGGACTGGTACACGAACATCGTCCGCCCAATTCTCGAAATCGGCCCGAATTACGGCGGGGACACCCACAGCGCGGAAGGTTACGGGCTGGACTATCGCGGCGGTTCTTACTTCTCGCACTACTACTACCAACCGAACTGCCAGACGGCTACCGGGGGATGCCCCTATGTCGGATCCCCGAATCCCGGCATTCGATCGCTGTCGGCGGCTTTGCCCAGTGACGGGCATCCCTCTAGCCGGAATGCAGGTACTGGAGACCTGCAGCCCATCTTTGATCCCACCGTCGCAGTGCCGTCCTGGGGCGGAGTGGGTATGCCGATGGTGAACGGTGGCGGGACGGGTGTTGGCGGATATTCTGCTGCTGGATACGACGAGGAGATTGCGTACCCTCCGGATGGATCCCAACTCTTGTACCGCTTCGGCCATAACTACAACACCGGATCAAGCCCATGGTTCGGAGTACAAAACGCCCTGGGTGTCATCTCAAAAGACGGCAAGATGCTGGCAGTAACAAGCGACTTCATGGGGTCTCGCGGGGATCAGATAACAGGCTCAGCGACCTGCGTGAGTCCGTTGCGCGCGCAGTATCAAACGGGCACGCTCCAGTTGATCACCTATCTTGATTCCGTGCTTCCGATCAACCACAACGCGTCACTGGACATTTTTCAAGCGGTTGGATTCTATAGCGGAACTTTTCCTGGCGGATCGTATGTCTTAAGCGGTACAGGCACGGAAGGGGCGACCCTTCCGAACTGGGATACATCCTGCTCAACCGCAGGAAGTTACTGCACCACGGACGGCACTAACAACCCAGCCACGGGGCATCCGCTTGACGGCAACGTGCTCTGGAAAAACTTAAGTCCAAACAGTTGCCGGGGCGACATCGCTTTGATGGATGTAACTTCGGCGCACCCAGCACCCTAATTCTGGGTCATTGACATCCCATGACAATCTCAGAGCATTTCACGCTGGAGGAACTCTCCTTCTCCGAGGCGGCGGCTCGGTTCGGGTTGGACAACGCGCCGGGCCGAATCGTCATTACAAATTTAGGCCTTGTGGCCGCCGCACTCGAAAAAATTCGAACGCTCCTTGGAGACCGACCCATCGCCGTGCACAGCGGCTACCGTTCGGTGGAGGTAAACCGGGCAGTGGGCGGAGTGCTGACCAGTGCCCATTGCCATGGCTTGGCGTGCGACTTCGTTTGCCCCGCCTTCGGCACGTCGCTGGAAGTGGCGCTAGCCATCTTAAAGTCCGACATCGAATACGACCAACTCATCCTCGAGTACGGATGGGTACACATTGGCCTGGTGCAAAAGGGATTGTTGTCTCGCCGGGAAGCTCTGACGAAACGTTCGAAATTGGCGGCATACGAGTCCGGCATAAGAGCCTGACCGGCGTGATAAGTCTTGCCCCAGTAGAACGACTGTAACGCTAACAAGGAGATACTATCGTGAAAAAATACGCTGCCTATCTGCCCACTGTTGTGCTGCTGCTTACCGCAATCGCGAACACCGCGACACCGGCGATTGCCGCATTTTGGGCGAACCATGCCGGCGTCGCAGCGATCTTTGCGCCGCTGGCCGTTATCGTGGCGCATTGGCTGCCTTCGCCGCACGCCGGCACCGACTCGCACACCGACCGGACCGCGAAGCCATCATGCTGACACAGATCGCACCCACCTTCTGGACCATTTACGGCGCGGCCCTGATTGCCGTGCTTGGATTCCTGGTGAATGGCGTCCTGATGTATGGGGCTGCGCAGAAGCTGGCCGGCCAGCGCGAGGAGCAGAGAGTCTCGGATCAGGAGTGGAAGAAGGAGCACGCGGCGCAGGCCAACTTACGCGATGTAGCCATCGCCGCGCTCCAGGTCATGGGAAGCAGCCATGCGGCCACTGTGAAGGGTATTCAGGGTCAACTGCTGGTCATTCACACGGAATTGCAGGCGCTTCGCAGTTGGACCGGCGCCTTCACGAAGAGTAAGTAACTCCACTCACAAGTAACTCGAATCAAAGGAGAACTGTTTATGAGGAAAGTTCTTATCGTCGTCTTATCCCTAGCCATGTTCTGCACGGCCTGTTCGACTGCATGGGTGTTGACGCTCGATTCCATTTTGGCTGCAGCGGCGCCGGCGCTAATCAACATTCTGCAAATCGTCGCGGTGGCCAACGGGCAGCCGGTGAACGCGAATTTGGCGGCGAAGATTAATGCCGACGCCACGGCGATCAAAACGCTAGCCGGTGACTTTGCTAAGGCATCGTCGGGATCCGCGCCCGGCGTCTGCCGGCAGTTGCAAGCGGCAGTGAGTGTATATCAGGCCGATCAGCAACTTGTGCTTCAGGTCGCCCAGGTGGGCGATTCCAACACGCAGACGAAAGTTACTCTCCTTGCTGACTTGGTGGCGGGCGCCGTGAACGCAATCATGGCAGTGATTCCATCCTGTCAAAACACGGCTGTGACCCGAAACATGAAGACCGCGCCGTCCTATAGCGTCTCCGCCTTTGCCGATCACTACAACAGCGTTCTGCTGGCGCCGACAGGTGATGCGGCCGTGGATGCGGCAACTCCGAAACTGAAACTCCATCGGCACTCGATACTCGTACGCGCAGTGACTCTCGGAAGAATCGAGTAGCCCGTGCTTGCCATCATTCTCTTCTTCCTCCTGAGCCACCGCGAGCCTTGGGTACTCGAATACCACTGCGAGGCCTCATCGCAAGATTTTTGCAGCGATGGCGGCCACGGAGCGGAGAAGAGTTTTCCCAGTAAGCAAGAGGCGATGGATTGGATTCAGGGCAACTACATCTATTGGCCGGATGCCCTGCGGCACGGCGACGTGCGTATGCCTTGCGTAGTCACTTATTTAGACGACGACGATCCCGACCCAATCACGCGCCTCCGCAAAGAGGTTGACTGCGACACGCAAGCGAATCTGGACAAGAAGAGGGACACGGATACCGCCTGGAGTGACCGCTGGAGCTACCAATGATCTGCAAGCCAATGATCCGCAAGTTTGGCGCACTCCGCGACGTTCACGATGTGCGAGACCGGATGTACCAGGCTTCGCCGCCGGCGCGGCCGGTCCCGCTGCATGTCGATCTGCGGGAGTGGGGCGGACCAATCAAGGATCAAGGCGAGGAAGGCAGTTGCACCGGACACGCCTTCTCGTCCGCGCGCGAGTGGATCGCTAGGAAGTACGAGAAGACCTCTCCGACCCTGAGCCCGCAGTGCCTGTATGTCGAGGAACTGATTGCCGATGGTTCCTTCCCGAAAGATGAAGGCGCGATGCCGCGCACCGGTTGCCAGGTGCTTACCACGAAAGGTTGCTGCGAAGCGTCACTATATCCCTACGTCGCGGGCAAGTTCACCGCTCCGACGGCGGCGCAGGCGCAGAACGCGCTCAAGTACAAGACTGGCGCCTATCACCGCATCGGAAGTTTGCCTGATTTTCTCAGTTGCCTGGCTGACTCAACGGCGTGGCCCGTTCTGGTCGGATTCTCAGTCTATGAGTCCTTTATGACGCAGCAAGTCGCCGACACCGGAATGATGCCGACCCCGCAATCGGGCGAGCAGCGGCATGGCGGCCACGAAGTGCTCGGTCTGGGCTATGATCTCGCGAAACGTTTGGCGCTCATGCAGAACAGTTGGGACGACGGGTGGGGACAGCGTGGATATTTCTGGATGCCGTTTGAGGTGATTAGTTCGCCAGATACTGATCTATGGATGGTGCACACCGGCGGACCCTGGAGCTTTAAGGGCTGACGCGCTGGACAGCCGCGGGAGATCCGGATTTTTTCTCAATCTTTTTCTCAACCTTGGCCCAGGTATCTTTCAACGCCACTGTTCTGTTAAATACAGGCCGTCCGGGCTTGGAATCCGGATCAACGCAGAAATACCCCAGACGTTCGAACTGATAACGGCTTTCGATCGGCGCATTCGCCAGCGATGGCTCCAACTTAGCCTTCGCAATCACTTCGAGCGAGTTCGGATTCAGGTTCGCCGTGAACTCCTGTCCTTCGTCAACCTGATTCGGGTCTTCTTTCGTAAAGAGCTTGTCGTACATACGCACCTCGGCGTCGAGAGCGTGGGCGGCTGAGACCCAGTGGATGGTCGATTTCACCTTGCGTCCATCCGGCGCATTCCCGCCGCGCGTGGCCGGGTCGTATGTACAGTGCACCTCCACCACTTCTCCTTTGTCGTTCTTCACCACCGTCTTCGCAGTAATGAAATAGCCGTAACGCAGGCGCACTTCGCGTCCGGGTGACAGGCGGTAATATTGCTTGGGCGGGTCTTCGCGGAAATCATCTTGCTCGATGTACAGCACCTTGGAAAATGGCACTTTGCGCTTCCCGGCGCTTTCGTCCTCGGGATTATTGACCGCCTCGACTTCCTCAACCTGACCTTCAGGGTAGTTATCGATCACAACCTTCAACGGCCGGAGCACCGCCATCCTGCGCGGCGCGCGCTTGTTCAGGTCTTCGCGGACGAAATATTCGAGCATCGCAAGTTCCAGAGTGCCATTTGTTTTCGAAACGCCGATGGCCCCGCAGAAATTGCGGATCGCTTCCGGAGTATAACCACGGCGCCGCATGCCCGAGAGTGTGGGCATTCGCGGATCATCCCAACCGGTGACGCATTTTCCCTGCACCAGAGTCAGCAGCTTGCGCTTGCTGAGCAGCGTGTAGGTAAGTCCGAGACGATCGAACTCAATTTGCTGGGACGGAAAAATGCCGAGCTGCTCGATGAACCAGTTGTAAAGCGGGCGATGATCCTCAAATTCGAGTGTGCAGATAGAGTGGGTCACGTGCTCGATAGAATCGGACTGCCCGTGCGCGAAGTCGTACATGGGATAGATGCACCACTTGCCCCCGGTGCGCTGATGCTCGGCGTGCAGGATGCGGTACATGACCGGATCGCGCATGTTAAGGTTCGGCGACGCCATATCGATTTTCGCGCGCAGCACACGCGACCCGTCAGGAAACTCGCCTTTGCGCATGCGCTCGAAAAGGTCAAGATTCTCTTTCGCTCCGCGGTTGCGATGCGGACTGTCTTTGCCCGGCTCGGTGAGCGTGCCGCGATACTTGCGAATCTCTTCCGCGCTTAGATCGTCAACGTACGCTTTGCCATCATTGATCAGCCTGATCGCCCATTCATAGAGCTGATCGAAGTAATCGGAAGCGTAGTAGAGACCGTCCCATTTGAACCCAAGCCAGCGGACGTCCTTCATGATGGAGTCCACGTATTCCTGCTCTTCCTTCTCCGGGTTGGTATCGTCGAAACGCAGGTTGGTCTTGCCGCCGAACTCGTCGGCTAATGCGAAGTTGAGGCAAATGGCCTTGGCATGGCCGATGTGCAGATAG